>JAYUDQ010000602.1:0-4042 GCA_043739745.1 Acidimicrobiia bacterium
GTCGAATGCCGCTCCCACCGGCTTTCGACGACAAAGTTCGCGGACTTTCCGGAGCCGGACCGGTCAGCGGCCGTAGGCTTCGAGACGCTCGGCGAGCTCGGCGCGGTAGACCGCGGCGCGGCGCTCCTTGATCGACTCGTAGCCACGCACCTGGTCGGGAAGGGCGGCGATGGCGGTGGCCTCCGCGAGCCGATCGGCCGTAAGCGTACGTACGAGCGTGTCGAGCGCCCGCTCGTACTCGCCGATCATGGCCCGTTCGAGCTTGCGCACCTTGGCATGTCCGAATGGGTCGATGGCCTTCCCCCGGACGGCCTTGCCTGCGGCGAGCGAGGTCATCAGCGGCCGCGCCCACGGACCGAGCTTGATCTTCTTGGTCATCCCGAGCGATCGCAGCATCGGCGGGTGCAGATGCCAGACGATCTTGGTGCCCGGTCCGCCCACGGCTTCCGCATCCCGGGTGGCAGCCTCGGACGTGAGCAGGCGGGCAACCTCGTACTCGTCCTTGTAGGCCATCAGCTTGTGCAGGTTTGCGGCTGCGGCACGGGCGAGTGCCGTCGACCCGACTGATGCGTCGGCCTCGGCCGCAGCCACCCGCTCGATGGCCGCGGCGTAGCGGGTGGCATACGCCACCGACTGGTAGCCGACGAGGTCAGCAGTACGTCGGGCAACGAGTGCGCGTAAACCGTCGTCCACCGACAGACGATCGATGATCCGGCGCAGCGATTCGGCGAGGACGACTGGAGCGTCCGGGATGGCGGCGTGCGGCTGGCGGGCGATGAGGGCGGCATGCGCGGCCGCCTCGACCGTCGCCGGCGAGTCGATCCACCGCCGACCCCAGCGGAACGCGGCCACGTTGCGGGCCACGGCCACGCCGTTCAGCTCGATGGCCTCCTCGATCGTCGCCGCCCGCAGCGGAATGGCCCCGGCCTGCTGCGCCGCGCCGAGCACGAAGATGTTGAGGGTCATCGCATCGCCGAACAGCGAGTCGGTGAGCCGACCCGCGTCAACCCACCGGTTGTCGGTCGCCCGGCTGCAGTCATCGATGCGCTGTTGCAGTGACGCAGTCGAGGGGTAGCCGGTCTCGGGATGGGTCACCATCGCGCCGGTCGGGGTCTGCGTGGTCGAGCCGATCACGACGGTCCGCTGCGGCGAGCAGCCGGCCAGGTTCGCGTCCGCGGCGCCGACGAGCAGGTCGAAGGCGAGGTAGCAGTCGACCGATCCGTCGGTGGCCTTGTTGGAGTCGTGCGCGCGATCGCCGGCGATGCGGACGTCGCTGACCACCGGGCCGGCCTTCTGCGACAGGCCCGTCTGGTCGAGCCCGCGCGCGCTGCGGCCCTCGAGAAGCGCGGCAGTGGCCAGGACCTGACTGACGGTGACCACGCCGGTGCCGCCGATGCCGGGCATGCGGATCGTGCAGTCGTCGGCCGGGACGAGCAGAGCAGGTTCGGTGAGGTCGCTCACATCGACCGCGACAACCGCCGCTGCGGCGCTTGCCGGTGCGGGGCCCGAACCTGGCGTCACGGTGGAGAAGCTCGGGCAGTCACCGTTCACACACGAGAAGTCGAAGTTGCAGCTCGTCTGGTGGATGCGGGTCTTGCGGCCGAACTCGGTGTCGACCGGCTGCACCGACAGGCAGTTGCTCACGTCGCCACAGTCGCCACAGCCCTCGCATACCCGTTCGTTGATGACGACCCGCTGTGCCGGTGTCGGCGCCTTTCCGCGCTTGCGGTCGCGGCGTAGTTCGGCCGCACACGCCTGGTCGTTGATCAGTACGGTGACGCCGGGAACGAGCGCGAGCTCCTCCTGCACCTTCACGATCTCGGTGCGATCGCGCACCTGCACGCTTCGCGGGAGTGCTCCGCGCGCATACTTCTTCGTGTCATCCGTGGTGATGACGACCTGCTTCACGCCTTCGAGCAGGAGCAGCTTCGCCAGTGACGGAACGTCGACCGAACCCTGCGCATCCTGCCCGCCGGTCATTGCAACGGTGCCGTTGTAGAGGATCTTGTAGGTGATGTTGGCGTTCGCCGCGATAGCGAAGCGGATGGCGAGCTGACCGGAGTGGAAGTAGGTGCCGTCGCCGATGTTCTGGATGAAGTGCGGCTCGTCGACGAACGGTGCCATGCCGATCCACTGCGCACCTTCATTGCCCATTGCACTGAGCCCGCCGAGTCGGCCCACGCGTTCCTCGGGCATGTTCGCCGTCATGCCGTGGCAGCCGATGCCGACGCCGGCCAGCGCGCCATCCGGGACCTTCGTGCCCCAGTTGTGGGGGCAGCCCGAGCAGAAGTACGGCGTTCGTCCGATGGCCAGCGGAATGAGCGCATGCCCCTTGCGGGGGAGCGGCGCAAGGCGATCCTCGAGTCGACCGGCCAGGCGCCGCCGCAATGGCTCGACGATCGCGTCGGTGTCGAGGTGACCCGTTGCCGGCATGAGCCGCGCACCCGCGTCGTCGCGCTTGCCGACCACGAGCGGCTGGTCGGGGCCGCCGTAGAGCGCGTCCTTGAGCAGCCATTCGAGCGTGGGGTTCTTTTCCTCGACGACGAGCACTTCGCGGAGGCCGACGGCGAACTCGCGGAAGATGCCAGGGTCGATCGGCACCGGCATGCGCAGGTGCAGCAGGCGGATGCCGGCGTCGGCGACGGCGGCATCATCGCCCAGGCCGAGCACGCGCAGTGCCTCCCGTAGTTGCCGGTACGTGTACCCGCTGGCAACGATCCCGATCCACGCATCGTGGGGGTTCACGCTGATCGTGTTGAGCTTGTTCTCGACCGCGTACCGTCGGGCGACGGCGAGGCGGATGTCGATGAACTCCTTCTCCAGTTCGAGCGTCGCCGGCGTAAGGAGGCGGCCCGACGGGTGTGGCACGTAGGGCTTCCCGTCGACGAGGAACGTCGGCATGACCGGGCGGACGCGGTGCAGGTCGAGATCGACGGTACCCGTGCCGTCAGCTACGCCGGCCACGATCTTCATCCCGCTCCATAGACCCGATGCGCGTGACAGCGCGATGCCGTGACGGCCGAGGTCGAGCGCCTCCTGGACGTCGCCCGGATAGATGACCGGCATGTGCAGATCGACGAGCGTCGCGTCCGACGACGAGGGCAGCGTCGACGACTTCGCACCCGGATCGTCACCGATGAGCGCGAGCACGCCGCCGTTGCGATGCGTGCCGGCGAACACGGCGTGGCGTATCGCGTCGTTGGCCCGGTCCAGCCCCGGTGCCTTGGCGTACCAGACACCGACGACGCCGTCGCAGTTGGCCCGGTCGGTGTCGATCTCGATGGCCAGTTGGCTGCCCATCACTGCTGTGGCCGCGAGCTCTTCGTTGAGGCCCGGCTGCGCAATGAAGCGCATGCCATCGGCGGTGGCGATGCGGGCGACCCGAGTGGCCTCGCCATCGAACCCGGCGAGCGGCGATCCCGGGTATCCGCAGACGAATGCGCCGGTTCGCCGACCGGCGGCACGGTCGACCCGGAGCTGTTCCAGCGGGATGCGGGCGAGGGCCTGGACGCCCGACATCAGCACACGTCCGGCGTCGTGGGTGTAGCGGTCGTCGAGCGCGTAGCCCGCCGGGGCGGCCTCGACCGGCACGGCCTCGTTCATCGGCTCGTTCAGCAGATCCGTCATGGTCGCTCCTCTCGGTTGCGACCATCCTGCACGACCGGTGGGGGCCGTGCGGACGGCTTACCCAGGCTCACCGCCTTGGGTCCGAAGCTCGCGTAGGAGTTGCGCCAAATCCCGCCCTCGTCCGAAACCCCTGAGCATGATCAGCTCCACCGCCGACGTCGCCACCCGCCAGTCGGGAGCCCCCGACATATCCGCCGCAGCGCGTCCTCGAGGTCAGTCATCGGCGACCTTGCGAGGCGTTCCCTCAGCGTCGCCGAACGGCGCGCCCGGCCGATCGAGCAACCAGCGCTGTGCCACTGCCTCCAACTCTTCGTCAGACGCTTCCGGGTGCTCCCGCCGATGCCGCTGCACCCGGAGTCGCATGCCGAGGTCGGTCAGCTCGAACGCGAGCGCCAAGCCAGTCGCGGCGGGCTTG
>JAYUDQ010000603.1:0-23759 GCA_043739745.1 Acidimicrobiia bacterium
GCCATCTCGGCCGCGATCATCGCCCCCATGTCGTGGCCGATGACGACCGGCGCGTGCACCGTGCCGGTCTCGGTCGCGAGTGTCGTGACCACATCCCAGCCGTGGAGCGTGAAGTCGAGCATGTCCTCGATGAGCTCCTCGCCGGGTTCGTCGCCGTACCCCGGCCACACCGGCGCGTACACAGTGCGCCCGGCGGCCGCGAGCGCGTCGAGCATCGGCTCCGCGGCCAACAGACCCGTCGCGCCGTGGAAGTAGACGATCGGCGCAGTGCCCGAGGCATTGCCGGTGTCGTAGACGCGGACCTGTGACGTGATGCCGCGGGCGGTCGCGACCGTGATGGTCTTCGAAGCAGCCATGAGTCAGCGGGTCCGGTCGGACTCACGAAGTCGCTCGGCGAAGGACTCCTCGGGCTTCACGCGGCTCTCCATCGGATGGATCCACCAGCGGTCGTCGTGCTCCCACTCCGGCCACATGTTGCGCAGCTGCGGCATGACCTTCTCGGCGAACAGCTGGGTGCTGAGGCGGGTCTTCCAGTCGGGCATGTTGCCGACGTGCATGAGGCAGAACACGGTGCCGATGCGCAGGCCCTTGATCATGTCTTCCATACGTTCGCGTACGGTGTCCGGGCCTCCGGCGATGATGAAACCGCCGTCGACGAGGTCCTTCCACGTCAGGCTGGACAGCATGGTCTGGTTCGAGCGGCGCAACTGGCTGAGGGCGCCCGCCTTGATCGTCTTCACCGTGCGATAGCCGGGCGCGTCGGCGAAGCCCGGGAAGACATGGAGGCAGCGGTTGTAGAAGTAGAGGACATGCTCGGCGTAGAGCTCTTCGGCCTCGGCGTCGGAGTTCGCAACGCAAATGGTCTGGGCGAAGCTTGCCCGGTACGGCGAGTTGTCCTTGCCCCGCTCGGCCACACGATTCCAGTACCCGTCGAGCAGCATCTTGCCGGCGAGGTAGCCGTTGAATGATAAGTACGAATAGTTGTAGTCGTTGTCGAGGCAGAAGTCCCACGTCTCGATCGAGCCGCCGCCCGGGATGTACACGGGTGGGTGCGGCTTCTGGATCGGCTTCGGCCAGCAGTTCACGTGGCGGAGCTGGTTGTACTTGCCGTCGAACGCGAAGGGCTCGGGCTCGGACCAGGCTCGCATGATCAGCTCGTGTGCCTCGTTGTACTTGTCCCGGGTGAGCGCTGGGATCTGCCCGTAGCAGTAGTTCGTGTCCATCGAAGTGCCGACCGGGAAGCCGGCGATCAGGCGGCCGCCGGAGATGCAGTCGAGCATGGCGAACTCCTCGGCCACGCGGATCGGCGGGTTGTAGAGCGCGATCGAGTTGCCGATCACGGCGATGGCGGCCTTGCTCGTGCGTCTCGCCAGACCGGCCGCGATGAGGTTCGGCGACGGCATGATCCCGTAGCCGTTCTGATGGTGCTCGTTGACGCCGATGGCGTCGTAACCCAGCGAGTCGGCCAGCTCGAGCTGGTCCATGTACTGGTGGTACACGGCGTTGGCCCGCTCAGGGTCGAACAGCTTCGAGTCGATGTCGACCCAGACGGACCGGTTGTTCTCGCGGAAGTCGTCCGGAAGGTCGGGCCAGGGCATGAGGTTGAACCACGTAAATTTCAATTGCACTCCATCTCGTCCGATGACCCGGCGTGCTCAGTATGTGCGCTGGGCCGCGGGCCGGGCCAGTCAACGAAAAGTCAGAAGTCGGGCACGGAGGTTCAAGGTGGTCAGCGCATGGAGGAGCGGACCTGATCTAGCGGACGATCGGAAGATTCGCCCGCTCGGAGCGGTCGGGGTTTCCGAAGGTCGACGGTCGGCGCGGGTCGTGGTCAGGGCGCGATGACGGCGGACGGGTGGATCTCGGTCCGCGCGATCGCGAAGTCCCGCCGCTCGCTCATCGCCGCTCGCGCCGGGTCAGCCATGTACGCCCCGAACCCGTCTTGCGTTGCGAAGCGGATCACGTGGACCTCGGTCGGCGCGCCAGCCGATGCCCGTGTCGTTCGCACCCGTGAGACCAGCGTTGTGCCGTGCGTGCCGAGGAGCCGCAGCACGTCGTCCTCGTAGTCAGCGAGCTCCGCGCCCCGGCCCGCACGCGCCCAGAGCAGGACGCAAATCTCGACCGGTGCGCCGCCGGCCGACCCAGTCATGGAGCCAAGCCTTCGTCTAGAGGCCGACGAAGCGATCTGCTACGGGCAATTCGATTGCCGGAGAGGCCAATATCAGGGTTGGGGCAAAGTCGAGCACACTGCTGAACCACTCGCCGTTGCGGCGCTCGACATGTTCGACGGTCCATGATTCCGGATCGATGAGCAGGTTGTGCTTCAGCGATTCGAGCTGGAGGTAGGCGAAGCGCTTCTCGGGCATACTGCACCCGCACCTGCACGTCCAGGAGCGATGCCCGGCAGCCACTGGCATCGGCGGCGGGCATCAACCTCGACGCCAGATTGAAGGCGATGCGGTTGTGGGCCTTGCTGGAACCGGTCATCGCGACGATCACGCCATCGACGTACTCGCTGCGGTGATCCTCCGGACCGCGTGTCATCTCCCGTTCGAGATAGGTCACCTCCGGCACGTACAGCGGCTCCGCGGCGGTACTCATGGGTTGATCGTAGGGCGAATCGCCAGGGACCGGATCGTCAGGCGACTAGGCGAGGACGTCGTCGACGCTGATCGTGGTAGTCGTCGGGCAGGTGAGGTGAAGATGCGTTCCGGGAGTTCCAAGTTCGAAGAACCATGGCTCGTCCGGGCCGGTCCGTCAGACGTGGTCGATGTTGCCGGCTTCGAGGTCAATGAGGAGCAGATGGCGCAACGATGGCATCGCCATGTACGCAATGCGCTTCTCGCCGCGGTCAATACCCGTCGTGCTCGGAGACAGAACTTCGGCAATCAGACACGGCGCGGAGTGCGAATGAGTGTCGTTGGCCTCCTCGCATGTGACCATGACCTCGGGGTAGTAGTGCCGACGACTGTTGATCTTCAGCCGCACGCCTTCGATGTTCACTTTGCAGGCCGTGCCTTTCGCTGCGGCTCTCAGTGCTACAAAAAGATTGCCGGCCGCGTCGTTGTGGCGAATCGATGCACCGGTCATGGCCCGGGTGACTCCGTCGACGAATTCATGACGATCGGGACTGGCGAACTCGTACGCCAGGAACTCCTCTTCGCTCATGGACGAGACTGCGTCTTCGCGCATGGTCGCGATTCTACGTTCGGTCACGGCCGTACGGTCGTGGTGCTTCGGCGTGGGCCGTCGGCCGCGATTCCGATCGCACGCAACTTCGTCGGCGAATGCCGGTCTGGGCGGCTTCGGACGACAAAGATCGGCGCTTTGTGCCGTCAAACACGCGACGATACGTGCACATCGCTCAAGCGGGGCGTCGCATCCGTCGATCCCCGAGTCGTGGAATCGCCTGAGCTTCAAGCGGCATGCCGTCGCTTCGCCGCGTTCGGCGTCGTGATGGTTGCGCTGGCCGCGAGTTCCGGACTGGGGCTGTCGGCTGAAGCCAGCACAACCACAGCAACCCCGCCGACTGCCCAGCCCGCACCTGTAGCGACAGCGGCCCCGACCGCACCACCCGCCCGCCCATCCCTCGCGCTCCCGGCGGAGATCCGCCTCGCGCCGGACGCCGACACGTCGACCCAGTCGGTCACCGTCCCCCGCGGCATGACAGCGACGCGCCTCACCGCCCGGGTCGCATTCCCGATCAGCAGTCGCCCGATCACGTTCGCCGCGACCGTCAATGGGGAGCGCATCGCCGTGGCTACGTCCGACCACGCGACGAACGGGGTTGCGGTGATCGACGCAGCGCTGCCCGCCGGTGTCGGGCTCGCCGGCGACAGCGGGACGCGGACCGTGTCCATCGACCTCTCCACGCTTCGGGAGGGAAGCGGGCTCGTCTGCCAGAACATCGTGAACCAGCCGGCGGTCCGGCTGCTGGACGCCGGGATCGTCACCGAAGGGCGCGCCGAACCACCCGCGACCATCGCCTCGTTCTTCGACCCATCCGTGGATCGGGTCGACATCTGGTCCGTCGACGCGGCGTCGGATCCGGCGGCCGTCCAGATGGCCGCATCGGTGATCCACCGGCTCGGCCCGACCACGGTGATCGGCTTCCACCGCGGCCCTCCGAATGCTCAGCGTGTGAGGGCGGTCGTGGCGGCGACACCCGCCAGCAATGCCCGCGACCTCGTCTTCCACAATGCGACAAAGGCGAGCACAGTCGTCGTGGACGGAACGATCCGTCCGACGTTGCGGATCGAGGGCTCGAGCGCCGATCTGCTGGCCACCGCTCAGACACTGGCAAAGTCCGCGGTCGACATCGCCGACGCCCCCATCAGCGGTGCGGCCACCTCCCGCAATCGGGCCTACGGTCGCACTTCGCTCACCGTTGCTGACCTCACCGGGACACGCGCCGCCGTGGCGCCAGGTCTCCCCGGCCCCCAACTGATCGGCACCGGTGAGATGCAGTGGCAGACGTCGGTGCCGCAGTCTCGCTTCGGTGGTCCCGTCGGGCACATCTCGGTGCATCTCGCCGGCCGTTCGACACCGTTGAGCCCGGGATCGGTCGCCGTGTTGTCCGTACTGTGGAATGGGGGGATCGTCTCGTCGGCACCGATGGGCAACACCGGTGGTTTCGACGTGCGTGCCGATGTCCCGCTCGGGCTCATCGGCCGTGACAACACGCTCGCCCTGCGCGTTGTCTACACGCCGGCGGGTGGTGCATGCTCACCGCTCGCCGGTCCGATCCAGGTCGACATCGACCCGCTCTCCACCGTCGTCGGTGAATCCGGTCAGACCCTCCCGGCAGGGTTCACCCGGTTCCCCCAGGTGTTGAGGGGTCGCTTCCGCTACGCGATCGACCGGGCCGCGGATGGCGTCGCTGCGCTCGGCTCCGCCGGTGGTCTCATCGCCGCGCTCCAGCGCCTCAGTCCGGATCTACTGACCGCTTCACTCGTGCCGATGGCGCGGATCGCCGACGGGACGGCGGGTGTGATCGTCAATGCCTCTGAAGCGACGGTGAGGGCACTCGACGCGCCGTTCCAGTTCGGCCGCTCGCGGGTCATCAGTGCCGACGGAAGCGCGGTTGCGTTCGAGATCGCAGGTCCGGTCGGTGCGCTGCAGGCGTTCGTCCACAAGGAAACGAACCTCGTGGTCGCGGGTGGAACAACCCCCGCGCTGGCCGACGATGCCGTGAAGGCGATGGTCAGCCATGCCGACGGCTGGTACCACCTGGCCGATCAGATCCAGGTTCTGCGTTCACGGCGCGCGGAGCTGATCGATGTGCGGAACGACGCCATCGTGGAGGCCGCACCCGACAAGCTGGCCCTCACGGCGGACCCTTCGCCGAGACGGTTCGCATCGTGGGTGCTCCCCGTGGTCCTCACCCTCCTCGCGGTGCTCGTCTTCCGTGCGGTCATCGACGGTACGAGGCTCGTGCGGCTGCGGCGCCGGGCGGCCCAGGTGGTGGCGAGCGACGGCCTGCCATCGCCTGTCGGTGCCCGTCTCGACAAGCGCCGCGAGACGCGTCGCGAGCCCCGTCGCGAGGGCAGCCAGGCGCTCCGGGGTCTCCGACTGGAACGCCGACGGAGCGAACGACGGGCCGACGATCCGGTCGAGAGGTCGGTGCAGGAAGGGTCCGTGCTGGACCACGACGCAAACGCCGACGATCGTCCCGGGCCTTCGTCGCCGGCGGACTGACCGTGGCCGTACCCGGTTCCGTCACCGACCTGGCCGCGCGGCGACCGTCGGCCCGACGCCCGCCCTCGGGTCGCGGGGCGCGTCCGCCCTCGGGCCAGGCGTCGCATCCGCCGACGCGCGACCTCACCGGTCTGCGCCGCGCCATCGCCAATCGCGACACCGACGAGCTCGCCCGCCAGGGTCACCCTCTGCCCGTCCAGGAGCGCCTCGTCCTGGCCGTTGCCGTGATCGTCGGGCTGGCTGCGACCTATTGGTCTTTCGCGCATCGACTGCCGCTGCTGATCACCGACGCGCAATCGCATCTGGTGATTGCGCATCGCATCATCGAGGGGCCGAATTCGGGCATCGGTCAGGTCGGCACGGTGTGGCTTCCACTCCCACACCTGTTGCTCGCACCGTTCACGGTCTCGCTGTTCCTGTGGCGAACCGGTCTGGGCGCCGCCTTCCTCGGAATCGGCTGCCTCGCCGTGACATGCCTCGCCACATTCCGCACTGCGCACCGCATGACGGGAACGGGCATCGCCGGTTGGTCCTCGGTGGTCGTTTTACTAAGTACACCGACGATTCTGTACATCCACACGACGGCGATGACCGAGCCGGTGCTGCTCGCCGCGGTGAGCCTGACGATGGCCGGGGTCACCGGTTGGGAGGCGAAGGGCTGGTCGTACAGCGGCGGCGAGATCATGGCGTTCTGCGGGCTCGGGGCGTTCTGCGTGGTCCTGTCCCGCTACGAGGGATGGGCGTTCGTCGCCGTTCTCGGCCTGTACGCAGGTGTATCGGTATGGCGGTGGAAGGGACTGCGGGCTGGGATGAAAGCCGTGCGGATCTTCGCGACCGCGCCCGCAGCCGCCGCGCTGCTCTGGCTGGCGTTCAACGCGCTGTACTTCGGTGACCCGTTCGCGTTCCAGCGGGGCGAGGGATCCTCCGAGGTACAGATGGCGGTCCGGCGTTCCATCGGCGCACTACCGGACTACCACCGGTTGGGCCGGTCGGTGTCGACGTACGCGTGGGTCACGCAGGCCATGTGCGGCCGCCTGCTCGCCGTCGGCGGCGTCGTGTTGATGCTGGCCTACGCCGCAGGGATCGGACCGCGCCTGCGCAGCCGTGCGCCGTTCGCGGTGCTGGCCATGGGTGCCTTCCACGTACTTTCTCTCTGGAGCGGCCAGACCTTCATGAGCCACGAGTACGCGGTCCGTTACGGGGTCGTCGTGATCCCGGTGTTCGCGCTGATGGCCGGGTGGTTCGCGGCCTGGATGGCGGACCTCGTCCGGGCCGCTCGGAAAGCCGTTGGTCCGGCCTGGGCGGACAGCGGGTTGCGAAGCGCACCACTGGCAGGCGCAGCGGCATTCATCGTCGTTCTCGCGGTCGTCCAGCTCCGCACCGCGTACCCGACAGCACTACTGCACGAAGGCCGACTCGAACAGCAGCGCACCGTCGGGATCGACGCGGCCGCGAAGTTCGTCGGTAGCCAACCGGGTGGCGGTCGGGTGCTGATCGACGACACCGCCAACCCGACGCTGATGCAGCTCGGAATGCCGTTCGCGCGCGTCGTCAGCTCGTTCAGCGGACCAACCTGGACGACGGCCATGGCGGGACTCCCGCAGACCGTCGCCCGATGGGCACTCATCGACCAGGCGACATCCGGCGATCGCGTCGCTGCGGCGCTGCGCAAGCGACCGCAGGGGTGGACTCAGGTGTTCCGAGCCGGAAGCGCGGTGGTGTTGCGCTACGACCCCACGAGCGATGTCGGCACGAGCGATGTGGGCACAAGCTTCATGTCCGGCGGCGGCGCCGCATGAGCGCAAGTTCGGCTGCGCTTCAGGTTGCGCCCCGGCACTCGGTCGCGCTGACCCCCGCGTCACGGCCACGCATCGTCGACCTCAAGCTCGACAGTGTCCGTCTGCTCGCGATCCTGCGACGCGAGGGAATCGTCACAAAGGCGGACTGCGTCTGGGCGACGGCCCGGGCCGAAGCGGTGGGTGTGTCACCGGCGCATGTGCTGCTGACGTGGGCGAAGGTGAACCGGCTCGAACTTTGGGGCGCGCAATGCGAGCTCTGGGGCATCGACTGGGTCGACGTGCGCGACCAGCGACCGGACGCAGTGCTGGCCCGGGCGGCCGGGTTGGAAACGTGCCTGGCCAACGGATTCGTTCCGCACCACATCGATGGCGCCGATGGTGAAGTGCTCGTCGTGGCCACGTCCGTCCCGCCGTCCGCTGCTGGTGCCCAGCGCGCCGCGGAAGCGGTCGCCGGGGTGGCACCCGACGTCCGGCGGGTGCAGTGGATCGGCTGCAGCGATCTCGACATCGACCACATGCTGCTCACTGCATGCCGAGCCGACGTCATCTGGGATGCCGCCGACCGTTTGACTGCGGAGCATCCGGACGAGACCGCAGCGACGGGTCCGGCACGGTGGAACTACCCGGTGCTCGTCGCTGCGGTCGTTGCCTTCGCGGTAGCCATCGTCCTTGCGCCGATCGGGACGCTGGCGGTCTTCACGGTGCTGCTGTCGATGGCGTTCGTCTTCGGTACGGGTTTCAAGGCGGTAGCCGCGTATGCAGGCGGGAGGGCACTGCGAAAGCAGGAGATCGACACCTTGGAGGCGCTCCTCACGGAGGCAGGCGACCATCGCGGCCGGCGGCCTTCGACGCACGCGGCACCTCGACGGGTCCCCGACAATGAGCTGCCCGTCTACTCGATCCTCGTCCCCGCCTACCGCGAGGAAGCCGTGATTGCCAAGCTGATCGAGAACCTTCGCGGCCTCGACTACCCACCCGAGAAGCTCGACGTGATCGTGCTCCTGGAGGAGGACGATGAGCTGACCCTGGCCGCGGCGAAAGCGGCGAAACCGCCGGGTTTCGTGCGTCTGTTCGTGACACCCCACGGCACGCCGAAGACGAAGCCGCGGGCCTGCAACGCCGGCTTGCGATTCGCGCGAGGTGAGTACCTCGTGATCTACGACGCCGAGGACCGGCCCCATCCGACGCAGCTGCACGACGTGCTGTCGGTCTTCGAGGTCAGCGATGCCCGTACGGTCGTGGTGCAGGGACGGCTCAACTACTTCAACGCCTCGTCGAACCTGTTGACCCGTCTGTTCGCGCTGGAGTACGCGGCATGGTTCGACTACATGCTTCCCGGCCTGGACGCGATGGGTCTGCCTAACCCCCTCGGCGGCACGTCCAACCACTTCATCACCGCGGCACTGCGCGACCTCGGGGGATGGGATGCGCACAACGTCACCGAGGACGCCGACCTCGGCCTGCGGGCGACGGTCCGGGGCATGCGGGTCGCGGTCGTGGACTCGACGACCTGGGAGGAGGCGTGCTCCGAGTGGACGGCGTGGATCAAGCAGCGCACGCGATGGATCAAGGGGTACATGATCACCGCGCTCGTGCATTCCCGGCACCCGATCGCGTCGGCCCGGAGGCTGCGGCTGAAGGGCACCCTCGGGCTCATCCTGCTCATCGCCGGGACGCCGCTGACGTTCCTGGCACTGCCGGTGGCGTGGCTGCTGGCCGTCGTGCTGTTCCTCACCGCAGCTATCTCGCACCGTCAGCTGCTCCCCGACTGGGCACTGCAGCTTGCGGTCGTCAACATGACGATCGGCTACCTGTCCGTGATCGCCAGTTCCGCGCTCGCAATGACGCGGCGCAAGGCATGGTGGCTGCTGCCCTTCACCCTCCTGAACCCGTTCTACTGGTGCCTGCACTCCATCTCGGCCTGGCGTGCGGCATGGCAGCTGTTCTTCGCGCCGAGCGTCTGGGAGAAGACTCCGCACGGCATCGACGCGAACCACACCTGATCCGCCGACTCGTCCGTCCGGTACGGTGCGTGCGGTTGTTCCCGGTGCAGCTGATGGTGTCCACACTCGCCGGCTCCACGAACCACCGGAGAATCGAGACCGAGATGTCCACCCCGAACGAACATCGCGCCCCGGCGTTCCCCGGCCGCATCGGCCGCACTCTCGGCGAGTCGACGCCGCACTGGCCGTCCGCGACCCGCCCACCCAAGGCCAGTCCGAACATCCTCGTCGTGCTGTTCGACGATGTGGGCTTCAGCGACTTCGGCTGCTACGGCTCGGAGATCGACACCCCGACCATCGACGCGCTCGCGAACCGCGGCATTCGTATGACCGGGTTTCACACCACGGCCATGTGCTCCACCACGCGTGCAGCGCTGCTGACCGGTCGCAACCATCACTCCGTCGGCATGGGCTGCCTCGCCAACTTCGACTCGGGCTTCCCCGGCTACCGCGGCAAGATCTCGCCCGCTGCGGGCACGCTTGCCGAGATGTTGCGAACACACGGCTATCGCAACTACATGCTCGGCAAGTGGCACGCCACACCCACCACCCAGACCGGCCCGACGGGTCCCTTCGACGGCTGGCCGCTCGGCCGCGGCTTCGACCGCTTCTACGGGTTCCTCGATGCCGAGACGGACCAGTATTCGCCCGAGCTCGTGCTCGACAACACCCACATCACTGCGCCCGGCACGTACGAGTCGGGCTACCACCTCACCGAGGACGTGATCGACCGCGCCATCTCGATGCTGGCCGACCACGAGGCCGGCGCACCCACCCAGCCATGGCTGTGCTGGGTCGCGCTCGGCGCCTGCCATGCACCGCACCAGGTACCGACCTCATTCATCGACAAGTACGAGCCCGTGTTCGCCAAGGGATGGGACGCGACCCGCAATGATCGGATGGCCCGCCAGCTCGCCGAAGGGGTTGTGCCCGCAGGAACGCAGCTCCCGCCGCGCAACGACGGCGTGCCTGATTGGGACTCGCTGAGCGCCGACGAGCGACGTCTCTTCGTCCGGCTGCAGGCTGCCTACGCGGGCATGCTCGACCATGCCGATACCCACATCGCCCGGCTGATCGCGCACCTCGAAGCGTCGGGGCAGCTCGACGACACTCTCGTGCTCGTGCTCTCCGACAATGGCGCCAGTCAGGAGGGCGGCCCGCTCGGCTTCATCAACGCGATGGGCCCGTACAACGGCATCCCAGAGACGCTCGACGACAAGCTGGCCCGCCTAGGCGACATCGGCGGCCCGGACACGCATTCCAACATCCCGCTCGGCTGGGCGATGGCGGCCAACACCCCGCTGAAGCGCTACAAGCAGAACACCCATGGCGGCGGGATTCGGGACCCGCTTGTCATCGCCTGGCCCGCAGGCATCGCCGCGCGCGGCGAACTGCGTGATGGGTTCTGCCACGCAAGCGACCTCACGCCGACGATCCTCGAGCTGATCGGCATCGACGCGCCGTCGAGCGTGAACGGCATCACGCAGCAGCCGATGGAGGGAACCAGCTTCCTTTCGTCACTGCACGACGGCGCATTGCCGCATGCGAAGCAGGTGCAGTACTTCGAGATGTTCGGCCACCGAGGGCTTTGGCAGGACGGCTGGAAGGCCGTCGCATACCACCCACCGTTCACGCCGTTCGAAGGCGACCGCTGGGAGCTGTACCACCTCGATGCGGACTTCTCCGAGTGCCACGACCTTGCCGATGACGAGCCGGACAGACTCGAGGCCATGCAGGCGGAGTGGTGGCGTCAGGCCGAGAGCCATCAAGTGCTCCCGCTCGACGACCGCTTCGCCGCCCGGTTCGCCGAGAACGCAGAGCGCCATCGCGGTGACCGGACGATGTACACCTTTTGGCACGGGATGGGACATATTCCCTCCGACGTGGCGCCCGACCTTCGTAGTCGCAGCTACACGATCACGGCGCACGTCGAGATCCCGGCCGGTGGGGCCGAAGGCGTGCTCATCGCACACGGGGACAAGACGACCGGCTACAGCCTCTATGTCAAGGACGGCTTGCTCGTGCACGACCTCAACATCGGCGGCAGCCACCAGCTCGTCACGTCCGACCGACTGATCCCGAAAGGGCGGGCGTGCACGCTCGGCTTCCGACTCCGGCGCGAAAGTGGCATCGGCACGGGAACCCTGCTGATCGACGGCAAGCCGGCCGGAGCGATGACGACGCGCAACATGTTCTTCCTCCTCATCTCGTGGTCCGGCCTCGACATCGGCCTCGACCGCGGGACGACGGTGGGTGACTACGTCTCGCCGTTCGCATTCACGGGAACACTGACCAAGGTGACCGTCGACCTGGCCGTCGACCAGGATCTCGATCACGAAGGAGCGGGCAATGCGGTGATGGCGCGCGAGTGAGCAACGGGAACCTTCGGCGCAGGAGAACTGCTTGTGTCCGTCGCCTTCAATTCCCTGGAGTGATCACTACAGAGAAGCAGTCGTCCGTAGGGGGAGACGAACGACCGATAGAGCAACTCGAATCGAATCGGTGCCCGACGCGGCGCCGGACTCGACGCTGGGCGTCGACACGGGCACTGCCTATGGCCTCCAGCCGGGCGCGCACGACGCCATGCTCACCGAGGTAGGCGCCGGCACGCCGATGGGCGAGTTGATGCGCCGCTACTGGCATCCGGTCGGCCTGAGTTCCTACGCCAGCGACCTGCCGAGAGCCGTTCGCATCCTGGGCGAAGACCTCATCCTCTTCAGGGGCCGAGACGGTGTGCCCGGCCTTGTGCATCCTCGCTGCGCGCACCGCGGTGCGTCGCTGCTTTACGGCCGCATCGACGATCACGGAATCCGCTGTTGCTACCACGGCTGGGCGTTCGATCAACAAGGTATGTGCACCGATCAACCGTGCGAGCCGCAGAACGGCTTGAACCGCGAGCGGTTCCGCCAGCCGTGGTACCCCGTCGAAGAGCGCTATGGCCTTGTCTGGGCATACCTCGGGCCGCCCGAGAGGAAGCCCCTGCTGCAGCGTTACAACCTCTTCGAAACAATGGGCGAGGGGGAGTCGCTGTTCACTGACGACAACAACATCGGCAGCGGCCGCTAGTTCGACAAGCTCGACTTCCAGCCCTGGGAACGTTTGGGCGGCGTCGAATGGAAGGTGACGGACCGTGGCGTCTCCACCGAGCGGACCATGAAGATCCCCGATGGCCGCAAGCTGCTGAGCATCGTCGAAACCGTCCTTCCCGGGGTGCGCGGCGTCCCCGATCCCTTCGGCGGCGAAGGTCGCACGGATTCGCTCGGGTTCGTCCTTCCGGTCGACGACACCCACTTCCGCATCTTCACCGTGCTGCGGTCGAAGGACACCTCGTTCTTCGATCGCATCGGCAGCCTGCGGGACCGAAAGGCGGCCGTCGACCCCACCCATTTCCAGCGCTGTCCTGGCGACTGGGAGGCGCAGCGCAGCCAAGGGCCCATCACGCTGCACTCCGAGGAGCACCTCGCAACGAGCGACCGCGGTGTGCGGATGCTGCGCCGACTACTACGCGAGCAGATCGATGTCGTGGCCGGCGGCGGCGACCCGCTGAACGTCGCGTTCGTGCCGGGCGCCGAGACCATCGAGTTGGAGAGCGGTCAGTACTTCAGCTGAGCGATTGGCTGAGGTTTGAAACGTTTGCGCCGTTCGTGCAGACCGTGTGCGATGGGGTCTGTCCGCACTGCCGCAGCGATCGCCGACAGAAGGACTGCGGAGGGTGTTCTCGGACACCCCGAGCGACGAGCGACGATCCTCATCGTCGAAGACGAGACGTCGATGGCGCACAGCCTGCGCGAAGGGCTCTTCGACGAGGGTTTCGACGCTGTACTCGCAGCCGATGGTGACGAGGGTTTCCGGCTCGGCGCCGGTGCCATGTTCGACGTGATCGTGCTCGACATCATGCTGCCGAAACGCAATGGGTTCCGGGTCTGCCGCGACCTCCGCGCCGCCGGCGTGGCGACGCCGATCCTCATGCTCACCGCAAAGCATGGTGACCTCGATGAGGCAGAAGCGCTCGACACCGGTGCGGACAGCTTCCTGTCGAAGCCGTTTGCCTTCGTCGTGCTGCTCGCCCGCCTCCGGGCCCTCGTGCGGCGCGGCGCAAGTATGGCGAGTAGTCCACAGGGCCGCGTGCAGCGCGGCGATCTGGTCGTCGATGTTCGCCAGCGACGGTGCTGGCGAGCCGCAACCGAGATCCTTCTGACCTCGCGAGAGCTCGACCTACTTGCTGCTCTTCTCGCCGCCAGTCCGGACGTCGTAACGAAGCCGGACTTGCTCGGCCTCGTGTGGGGTAGCGATTTCGAGGGCGATCCGAACGTGGTCGAGGTCTATGTCGGCTACCTGCGCAGGAAGGTCGACCAGCCGTTCGAGCGGGCGTCCATCCAGACGGTCCGTGGCGTCGGCTACCGCCTCGACAGTGAGCGTTAGCGCATGCTCCGACGCCTTCCCATCGCGGTGCGGATCACCGCGGTCGCCGCGGTTGCGCTCGCACTCGCGCTCGTTGTCGTCTCCCTCCTCGTGCGAGTGGAGTTGCGCCGCGGCGAGCTCAACGAACTGGACCGGACTGCGCGCTCGCGGATGGATCAGACCGTCGAGATGGTGGCGGGGGGCGACATGCCGATGAAGCTGCCCTCACCGCGGGATTCCACGCTGATGGTCCAGGTCGTCACCCGTGAAGGCCAGGTGGTGAGCTCGACGCAGAACGCAGGGGACCTGCACCTCATCGCCGCACCATCGACGTTCGAGATCGGCACGCCGCTCATGATTCGCTCCGCGAACGTCGACGGGATCAACGCCCGAGTCTTCGAGCAGGCGGTGGCCCGTCCGCCAGCGTCCGTTGTCGTCCTCGTCGCCGCGCCGTTGGGCGGCGTGCTGTCGACCGAGCGGACGCTGAGCCGCCAACTTTGGCTGTTCGGGCCCATCATCCTGGGAGTCTCGACCCTCGTGGTCTGGTTGGTCGCCAGGCGTGCACTGCGGCCAGTCGACCGGCTGCGGTCCGAAGTCGACGCAGTGATGCCGCATGATCTGTCGGCAAGGGTTTCCGCCCCGCCGGTCGATGACGAGCTCGGCCGTCTGGCCGGCACGATGAACGCGCTCCTCGGCCGAATTGAAGCATCGAGTGACCGTCAGAACCGGTTCGTCAGCGATGCGTCACACGAACTGCGCTCGCCGCTCGCCAGCGTTCGCACCCGTCTCGAAGTCGGGCTCCGACGACCGCACGAGACCGATTGGCCGGCGCTCGCGACTGCCGTGCTCGGGGAAAATGTGCGGATGGAGCACATGGTGCGCGATTTGTTGTTCATTGCGGAATCCGACGCAGGTTCGAGCGTCGGACCGATGGGCATCGTCGATCTCGAGGACGTAGTCCTACAAGAGGTCGAAAACACACGAGCCGTCGCTCGGGTCCCGATCGACGTGTCAAGAGTGTCCGCGGCGAGGATCACCGGCCATCGCGACCATCTGCGTCGGGTCGTCGCCAACCTGCTTGACAACGCGCAACGTCATGCCCGCTCGGGGGTGTCGATTCGCCTGGCGGTGGAGGGGCCCGATGCAGTTCTGAGGATCGCAGATGATGGCGCCGGCATCGCCGAAGCAGACCGCGAGCGAGTGTTCGAACGCTTCACCCGCCTCGACGATGCACGGACGCGAACGGACGGTGGCAGCGGTCTCGGGCTGGCGCTGGTGCGCGAGATCGTCGGCGAGCATGCCGGCGTCATCTCACTCGAGGTGGCGTCACCGCAGGGAACCGTCGCTGTCGTGCGGCTTCCTCTCTCGCCACTGCGCTGACCGCGTGGCCCTGGTCTCACACAGGCGGGCTCAGACGGCTTTGAGGATTGCGCTGTAGGGAATCGCGCCGACGTTGCTGTCGAGCACGGTGCCGTCGGTGGCGATGAGCACCCATGCGGGCTGTGACGGGACTCCGAGCTTGACCCACGACGTGCCGGTCCCGTCCCACAAGAGTTTCACGGTGGTGAGCTTGTGGCGCGTGAGGAATGACTGCGCCCCCTTCAAGGTGTCCTGGGTGCCGATGCCGACCACGGAGATCGCTGCTGCATTCTGTCGGGCAAACTGCTCGACGCCGGGGGCTTCCCGGTTACACGCCGCTCAATTCGGGGCCCAGAACCAGACGAGCATGGGTTTGGCGCCGGTGAAGGCCGAAGCGAGGGCGAAGGGCGTTCCGGACTTCACATCGGTGACGTTCATCACCGGCAGCGGGTTCGCGGTCTGCTTGGACTGTGCGGTCTGCTTGGCCTGTGCGGTCTGCTTGGACTGTGCGGCCTGCTTGGACTGTGCGGCCTGCTTGGACTGCGCCGCCTGTGTCTTCGCATCGTTGGCCTTTGTCGCGGCCGAGACGGGAGTTGTGGCGACGAAGCCGAGCAACGCGGCGATCATTGCCACGCCGACGATCACCTCGCGTGGTGCGCGCCGTCGCCCGGGGCCGTGAAGGAACGGGGGAAGGGGTTTCATGAGGCTCCTTGGTTCTGCGATGGTGTCGGTGAATGGGCGGGCGATGACGTCGGCGTACGGGAACGCGAACGGCGTACCAGTGCGACGCTGACTATGACGGTAGCGGCGACCGCGGCGACTGCGAACACCAGCGAAATCGTGGACAGGCTGTTGACGCGCCGCGAGATTGCCGAGGACCACGCCTCGACCCAGGCGACGGGGCCGGCCGGGGCTGATCGCTCACGGATGATCGTGGCCCACTCGTAGTAGCCGTAATACGCGACATAGAGACCGGCGAGCACAAGCATGCCGCCCGATGCTCTGTTCACATACGGCAGCACCCGGCGCATGCCACGGACGAAAGCCTGCTGCGCCAGAGCAACGGCGAGCGAGAGGACTATCAACACAAGCCCCATGCCTGCGGTGAACGCGCCGTAGACGCCCATCGATGAGGCGAACGACGTCTCCCGCGAAGCCGAGACGACGGTCGTCAGGAATCCGGCGAACCCACAGGAGAGCGACACGACGGCATACGAGATGCCGTAGAGGTACATCGATCCGAGTGACGTTCCGCTACGCGCGCTCTTCACATTGAGGAACGAGAGCTTCGGCTCGAACCCGCGGAGCATTGCCACCCCAAGAACGGCCAGGATCACACCGACGACCATCGAGACATAGGGCACGAATGCCTCGATTGTCGAAAGGAACTGTGTCGCGACCAGGCCGATGGCTCCGAAGACGGTCACGAAGCCCAGGGTGACGACCGCTCCGGTGACACCAGCTCGGGCCAGGCGCCTCGCCGTCTGCGCAGGGTCGTTGCCGGACTGGCCGACGAAGACCGAGACGTAGGCGGGGAGCATGGCAAAACCACAGGGGTTGAAGGCGGTGATGACCCCGCTCGTGAGCGCAATCGCGAGGGGCGCCTTCGGGCCACCGAAGGTGCCGCTCACGATCATCATCGCCTCACCCTGTCACGGATGTCGCGGTGACGGATTTCGGCTCTCTCAGGGTCCCTCAGGATGTGCGCCGGCGAGGGGTGCTCACGTTCGAGCCCGGTAGGGACCGGAAGGGTCCCTACCGGTCAATGGGCGACGGTCGTGTCGGCCGCTACCGTGTCGGCCGCAATCGTGTCCTTCGGAACGGACGCCTTCTTGGCCACGACCGTCCAGCGAAGGACCTTCTTGGTGCGCGTGCACACCAACGGCTTCGACTTGGTGCCTGCCTTTGCGCCGACCTTCGTGCACGTGCCTCCGACCTTGGCCGTTGCGGCCTGAGCCGGGTTCCCGACAACTGCTGCGAGAATGAGTGCGAGCGAGGCGATGGTTGATTTCTGATGAATGTTCACAACCGCAGTCTGTGTGCACGGCTCGATCACTTTGGATCTGAGGTCACAGCCCACTCTCAGTTTCTCAGGGGAACCGAGGCGAGGGGTTCCTGGGTCATCGCAGCGATCGATGGGCCAGCAGGCTGACAATCGACGAGAAAGTCAGCATGAGGATCGACCCAAATTGTTGTCGCTATTGCCAGCAGTAGAGCGCCAGGGTTGTCAATGCCGGCGCAACTTCGGGAATGGTGGTGTACAGCGCAACTGCCACAGCCGTGGCCCCCAATGCCACGATGAGGCGGGCGCCGGGGCGCCGGGGGCTCGGGGCGGGTTGAGCCGGGTCTGTCGGTGGCTGGTGAACACGGCGCGCACGCTACGTATCGTGCGCGAGCGGTTCGTCCTCCCGACTCAGGGTTCTCTCAGCCTTCGAACGTCGAACGGCGCTGACGTCATCACTTCTGGCCGACGTTGCACTACTTTCGGTTCATATGAGCGTTGCTGGCCGGTCGGCATGGATAGACACCGTTGAGGAGCAGGATGCGCAAGGATTGCTGCGCGAGCTCTACGACAGGGAGCGCGATGCGCAACTCGGGACGGTCGACAACGTCTTGAAGGTGCACAGCCTCCACCCGGAGACGCTTCGGGCCCACGTCGATCTCTATCGCACGGTCATGTACGGCCGGTCGGAGGTGTCCCGTGCGGAGCGGGAGATGATCGGCGTGGTCGTCTCGGCCATCAATGAGTGCCACTACTGAATTGCCCACCATGCGGCCGGTCTGGTCCGCCTCACGAAGAACCCGACGCTCGCGCTCGCGCTGAAGAACGATCACCGCGGCGCCGATGTGACGCCGCGCCAGCGGGCGATGCTCGACTACTCGGAAAAGCTGACGCGCACGCCGGGGGCGATGCGCGAAGCGGACATCGAGGAGCTTCGAGCGCACGGCCTGGTCGACCGGGACATCCTCGATGTCAACCAGGTCGTTGCGTACTTCGCGTATGTCAACCGCGTCGCCGATGGTCTCGGCGTGACCACGGATGCGTATGCCGCGGCGGAGAACGCGGCGCTCGACGCCACCTCACCGGCGGAAACCGTCTCCGAGGCCGTGGTCCCGCGTGCCGCCCCGCTCGTGCGCATGCTGGCCAAGGCCGACGCACCGCTGCTGACGCAGCCGTTCTACGCCGGCGGTGATCCCGGTCCCATCACCGCATCGATGGCCCACGTGCCTGAACTGCTCGAGGTGGCGCTTCCCTTCATCGGCGCAGTGCTGAGCCCATCGGCGATCGACTGGCGGACGAAGGAGATCGTGATCGTGCGCACATCTGCGCTCATGCGTTGCCGCTACTGCATCGAGAGCCATACCCCCGTCGCGTTGGACTCGGGGTTGTCCCATGCGCAGGTCCACGCGTTGCGCGACGAGGAGCAGGTCGCGTCCGTGTTCGGCGATGAACGCGACCTGGTGCTGATCGAGTGGACCGATGCCGTTGCTTCGGGCCCCGGTCCGGTGCCCGAAGCCGCGGCGCAGCGGGCGGCTGCGTGGTTCTCCGAAGCCGAGATCGTCGAGCTCACGCTGTTGGTCGGCGTGACACTGCTGCTGAACCGCTACGCCACATCGCTTGCGCTCCCGGTCGACCCCTCGGCGATCGAACGCCTCGCTCGGGAAGGATTCGCACGCTCATGAGCACGTCGACATCGATCGAAGAAACGGACACGCCGACCGTCCCAGAATCGACGCCGACCGGTCCGATTGCCGAGGCGGTGGAAGCCGGGGTTCTCGGCGAACGGGTGTGGTTCTATGCGAACTACCACTGCAATCTGGAGTGCAGCTATTGCCTTACCGAGTCGGGCCCGAACGTGGCTCGGCGGCTTCTGTCGCGGGAGACGATGCTGGCCCGGGCGCGGGAGGCAAAGGCGGCCGGTTTCCGTTCGATCGGCGTCACCGGGGGCGAGCCGTTCATGGTGCCGTCGATGCCCCAGACGATCGCCGCCCTGTCCGAGATCCTTCCGGTCGTTGTCCTGTCGAACGCGACCCTCTTCCATGGACCCAGGCTTGAAAAGGTGGTCGCCGCGCTCGCGGGGAAGGATGTGCATATCCAGATATCGCTCGACGCGCCCGACGCTGATACCAACGATTCCAAGCGTGGCGACGAGAACTGGCGGTTGGTGGCCGAGGCCATCCCGAAGCTCGTCGAACGGGGCCTGCGGGTGCGCTTGGCCACGACGAGCGACGACATCACGACGTCGGACCTTGAACGGCTCTGCCAGCTGCACCGGTCCTGGGGCGTGCCCGACGAAGACCATGTCGTTCGTCCGATCGTGGCCCGTGGGCGAGCGGTGCTCGGCGGCATGGGCATCGTGGCCGGCCGACACGACCTGGCTCCGGAACTGTGCATCACGGCCGACGGCGCCTTCTGGAGCGCGTTCGGTCCGACCGTGAGAAACGGTGTCGTGGATACCGACCTGCTGATAACCCGCACCACAAGCCCGCTGAGCGTGCCCGCGAACGCCATGTTGCGCATCGCCCAGGCGCAGCCCCGAGGCCAGGATGCCGTGCTCAGCATCCGCTGAGCGTGAGCGAACCGGACCCGGTCGGGTCCAAGAATCCTCCCGCCGGTCTTGCGGCCGGTCCGCCGGACAGTCCGCCAGCCAACGCGGAACGCAGAACGGAAAGTGCCGTCCGCTACGACCGATTCGTCGCAGCCTTTGCTCGGCCGTTCGCGCACGCTGTGGCCGCGTATGTCACGCCCTGTCGGCCCGGCAGTGTGATCGATCACGGCGCCGGCACCGGCGTGCTCACGCGGCTCGTCCATGGCCGTAGCCCGAACACCTTGATCTACGCGGTCGACCCCTCGGCCGCGCTGCTGAGCGGCCTGTGCGGCGAGCCGCGCTGCGTGTCTCTCAACGGTGTTGCGGGCGATCTCGACCGGCTCGTTCCGGGCCTGCAGGTGTCGGCAGTGGCCAGCAACCTTGTGCTGATGTTCTGCGAGGACCCGTCGCAGGATCTCTCACTACTACGTGCACGTACGATATTGGAAGGTCGGCTGGCGGCGTCGGTACTAGGGCCGGCCGAGGGTGTCGAACCGTTTTGGTGCTACTGGTCCGCGGTGAACCGGGCGATCCCCGACGCCTGGTCCCCCGACCGCTACCCGCACCACCGATTTGCGGATCCGAAGACCCTCGTCGCTACGGCGCAGTCGGCGGGGTGGCGATCAGTGGGGATTGCGCCCGTACGCGGCCATCGGAGGCTGAGCGCACGGTTCGCGTGGGATTGGCTGAACGGTGCTCTGCCGATAGGTATCGGAGACGGCTATGTCGCGCCTCCGGACGACACCATGCAACGGGTGCGGTCCGAATTCCTGTCCTCATGGGGTGCCAGCCGGACGGTGGTCAGCCGGGGCTGGATCGTCCAGGCGCTCAACCCGGGCTGATCGCGGCCCGAGCTGAGCGCGCGCAGGTGAACGTCGATCGGTTCAGGTTTGCATTCCGTAGGGTCGTCGTATGGACAACGATCACGACCACCAGCACTCGCCTCACCACCACCACCACCACCACCACGACACCGACTGGGGTGACATGGGCGACGTCCTTGAGGCAGAGGGCGACGTACTGGCCGACTTCGTGCGTGACGCGGCGGCGTGGGTCGGGGAGCGGTGTGGCCATGATCCGGTGGAGCGAATCGTGGATGTCGGAAGTGGCCCCGGCGTCGGCTCGTGCATCTTCGCCCAGCAATTCCGTGCGGCAACAGTCACCGCTGTCGACGCCAGCGGTCCGCTTCTCGAGCGTGTGGCCGCTCGGGCCATGCGGCTGGGTGTTGCCGCGCGCGTCCGGACCCGGGTCGGGGACCTTTCCGACGCCGTCGCCGTTCCTGCCGAGAAGCCTGCCGATGTCGTGTGGGCCTCGATGGTGCTCCACCACGTCGAAGATCAGCCCGCGGCGCTGGCCGCCATTCGCGCTGGTCTGCGCGACGGGGGGTGGCTGGCGATCGCAGAGTTCGGTGCGCCGTTGCAGTGCCTGCCTGACTCGGCGTTGGGCGACGCCGCGGGCGTCTGGGCTCGTTGTCAGGCAGCGGTGCGATCCTGGTTGCCCGACCCGGTTGCCGGGGACGCTCCGGCCCTGCGCGCTGCGCTTCTGGCCGCAAGCTTCGCGCACGTGGAGCAGCGCGAGATGACCATCGCAATACCGGCGCCCCTCACCCCGGCCGCACGGCGCTATGTCGTGCAGTTCTACAGCCGGCTGCGCGAGATCGTGGCCACGCGCGTGGACGCCGCCGATCTCGTTGTGCTCGACACGCTCCTCGATGCTGCAAATCCGCTTGGTCTTCATCAGCGCGCAGATCTGTTTGTCCGGGTCGGCCGGATGGTCACGACGGCGCAGGCGGCGGTCCGGTGATCAGCGCCCGCTGACCGCCGATTCGAACGCGCGGTACGTCTGCTGCGCAACCTCGTCGTAGAAGGGCAGCACCTGCGTTGCGAAGACTCCGGTGGTCTGCGAAACCGGATCGATCCAGTAGTAGCTGTTCGCAATGCCGGCCCACGAGAGGCTCTCTGCGGCCCGGCCCTCGGGCGTCGGCTGTTCGTTGATCAGGAAGCTCAGTCCCCAGCCCTGTGGCCCATCGGCGGCGAGGTCGACGTCGTTTGACATGACCGCATTCTGTGTCGACCACCCGGTTACGGCGACGCTCCCGAGGTGATTGCGGCTCATCATCGCAATCGTGTCGGCCGCGAGCACTCGTACGCCGTCGAGCTGCCCGCCTCCGAGGATCATGCGGGTGAATCGCAGGTAGTCGGGCATCGTGGAGTACAGACCACCGCCTCCCATGAGGAACTCGGGGTCGTCGGGAAGCGCGAACGGAATGGGCACGAGCCCGTCCTCGGTCCGCAGATGAATGGCAGCGGCCCGATCGAGTTGCGCCGCAGTCCGGGCGAAGCCGGTGTCGGTCATGCCCAGCGGTGCGCAGATCTCGTCGGCGATCACCACGTCGAGGCGCCGGCCCGTGACAGCCTCGACGACCTGTCCGGCCCAATCGATGCCGATGCCGTAGGACCATTGCGCGCCGGGGTCGAACAGCAGAGGCATCTCATAACTGCGCGTACTTCCCATCACGGCTGCCGGCTGGGAAGCCACGAAACGTTGCAGCATCGCGTCTGCGAAGTCGTAGCCGAAGCCGGCCGAGTGGGTGAGCAGGCGGCGCAGGGTGACCGGCGTGGTCGGCGGCCGTAGGCGTGGCGTGCCTTCGTCGTCGAAGCCGTCGAGGACCTGCACCGTTCCGAGGTAGGGGACGAGGTCGCCGAGTGGTTCGTCGAGCGTGACGGTGCCGCGCTCGACGAGTTGCATCGCGGCGACGGCGGTGACGGCCTTGGTCATCGAGGCGATCCACACGACCGTGTCCGTCGCCATCGCCACACCGTCTCGGGCGATGCCATATGCGCCTTCGTAGTGTTCGCCATCAGCCGTCCATGCCCCCGCGACGACCCCGACGAGTGCACCCGACTCGACCACTTCTGAGAGGACTCGATCGGCGTTGTCGCTGAGCTTGGTCATGCCGCCGATCAGATCACGGCGCAGCCGTCGGCGTCCACCGTGGTCACGGCGTCCACCTCGTCAGGGCTTCTGTGCGACGACGAACACCCGGCGGAACGGGAACGGCGTGCCATAGGGCCGCTCGGGATACGCCTCGCGTAGCCGGGGGGCGAGTTCGCTGAGGAACGCTGCGCGCATATCATCGTCCGGCAGCGCGTCGAGGACGGGCCGAAGCGCAGTGCCCTTCACCCACTCCAGAACGGGATCGCCACCAGACAATATGTGCACATAGGTCGTTTCCCAGGCGTCGACCTTGCAGCCAAGCTTGGCCAGTGCGTCGAGGTACTCCGCCACCGGCCGGGACACGTGGGTGCGATCAGGTACAGCGGCGAGCGTCGGGATCGACGCCCAGTGTGGATCGCGGCGGAGCGCCCGGATCGCCTGATGGTGTGCGTCATCCAGGTTCCCCGGCACCTGGAACGCGAACCAACCGCCGTGCACGACGTGGCTGAGGAAGACCGGCATGCGGTCCAGATGGTCGAGATCCCACTGCAGCGCCGCGTTCGAGACCAGCACATCGACCGGCTCGCTCGGCATCCACGTCGCGATGTCGCCGGCCTCGAACCGGACCCGGCTACTGGCGAACCCTGCGGCCGACCGCAACATGGCAGGATCGTTGTCGACCCCAATGATATGCGCGCTGATGAATCGGTCGGCAAGGCTCGCAGTGAGGCCGCCCGCTCCACAGCCGAGGTCGACGACCGCCTTCGCGTCGTCGGCACCGATCCGCGCGATGAGCTCGTAGAACGGCCGACTGCGCTCGTCTCCAAAGCGCGCATATTGCTGGGGATCCCACATGACTTGTATGATACAAGTCTAATACAAGGTGTCAAGACGTTCTACTCACGCGGATCGCTTCGACGATTGCAGGGGTTGTTCGTTCGATGATGTCGTACATCGCCTCGTAGACCGGGATC
>JAYUDQ010000604.1:0-4036 GCA_043739745.1 Acidimicrobiia bacterium
GGTCCGCTGCGTCGGCTGCAGGACGGTCTTCGTGCAGCGACCGGCCAAGACCTTCGGCTCAGTGATCGGCTCAGCGATCGGCGACCTGCGGACACGGGAGCCCCATGGTTGACGCGTCGCAGTACACCAAGCGCGACCTGTCCAACACGATCGCAACGCGGGCGGCAACCGTCGAACTTTGTTGGCGAATGCCGTTGGGGCCGGCATCCGCCAACAAAGTTGGCGCAAGGATCGGTCCGTGGCCCAACGTGCGGCACACTCCCGTCTAACCTCTCGCGTCGTGCCCCGTCCGGCCATCCCCACACCGATGCCGGTCACGCACGACCCGCTCGTCGGCGAGAAGCCGCGCTATCGCGGCCGCATGCATCAGTTCGCGTTGATCGCCTCGATCCCGGCCGGCGTGCTGCTCGTGCTCGCTGCCGCGCACTCCGTCGACGCCCGCATTGCCGCGGCGATATACGCAACCAGCCTCACCGGACTCTTCGCCACGAGCTCGCTCTACAACCGCCTTCTCGGCACGATCCGGTTGCGGCCATGGATGCGGTGGCTCGATCATTCGATGATCTACATCCTGATCGCAGGCTCGTACACGCCGGTGTGCTGGGTCGCGCTTCCTCACGAGTGGAGCATCCCGCTACTGGCCGTGGTGTGGACTGCTGCGTTGGGAGGCGTGCTGTTGAAGGTCACGCGGCTGCGGCGCCTTCGACGGCTCGGCGGCGCCCTCTACGTCACGATGGGCTGGGTCTCGGTGCTGGTTCTCCCGAAGCTGTTCGAGTCGCTGCACCCCGCTGCGGCCATGCTCCTCCTCACGGGAGGCGCGCTGTACATGATCGGCGCGGTCACGCTCTGGCTGCGGCGGCCGAACCCGTCACCGCACTTCGGGTACCACGAGGTGTGGCACTCCTTTGTCGTGGCCGCAGGAGCGTGCCACTTCGCGATGACCTGGCTGGCGCTCACCGCGGCCTGACCGCGGCCGAACCCGTCACCGCACCCGCCGAACTCGACGATCGGAACCTTTGCCCGCTCCGAGCGGGCGAACGTTCCAAAGGTTTGGTGGCCTCAGACCCCCGCCGCAGCAATCGCCCGCCACACCTTCTCGGCCGTGGTCGGGATGTCGATGTGGGTGATCCCGTACGGTGACAGCGCATCGCACACCGCGCTCTGCAGCGCCGGCGTCGAACCGATCGCACCCGACTCGCCGATGCCCTTCGCGCCCAGCGGATTCACTGGCGTGCCGGTCTCCATGGTGACGAGCTCGAAGCTCGGCAGTTCGGCCATCGAGATGATCCCGTAGTCGGCGAAGTTCGACGTGACTGGGTTGCCATCCTCGTCGTAGCGGATCTCTTCGATGAGCGCCTGTGCGATGCCCTGTGCGATGCCACCGTGGCGCTGGCCCTCGACGGTGACCGGGTTCACGATCGTGCCCGAGTCGTCACAGGTGATCACCCGCTTGACGGTTACCGAACCAGTCTCCGTGTCGACCTCGACCACGATGACGTGCGCGCCGAACGGGTAGGTCGGCGTGCCCTTGAAATCCTGCGCCGATTCGAGTCCACCATCTGCAGACGCCGCCGCGATGTCGGCCCACGACTTCGAGACGGAGGGGGTGCCGGCCACGTGGAACGCGCCACGGTCCTTGTCGAGCATGACGTCGTCCACGTTTGCCTCAAGCAGGTTCGCGGCCACCTGGCGGGCCTGGTCGACGACGGTCTCCGCGCACTTCAGGACCGCGCTCCCGCCGAGCTGCAGCGACCGTGAGCCGTAGGTTCCGACGCCCTTCGGCACCTCGTCGGTGTCGCCATGGACGACGGTGATCTTGTCGAAGTCGATGCCGAGCGTGTCGGCCGCGATCATCGACCACGACGTCACATGGCCCTGCCCGTGCGGGCTGGTGCCGGTGTAGACCTTCGCCGTGCCGTCGGGCTGGATGGCGACGCGGCCCCATTCCTCGCCCGGTGCAGGACCGGCCGTGACCTCGACGTAGACGGAGACGCCGATACCGAGCTGGATGCTTGAACCCGACGCCCGCCGCGCCGCCTGGTCGGCCCGCAGCGCCGGGTAGTCGGCTGCTTCGAGCGCGAGGTCGAGCGACTTGGCGTAGTCGCCGCAGTCGTACGCCGTGCCGACCGCGGTGGTGTGCGGGGTCATGAACGGCGGGATGAGGTTCTTGCGGCGGACCTCGACCGGGTCCATGCCGATCTTGCCCGCAAACAGGTCCATCGCCCGTTCGATGCCGGCGCACGCCTCTGGCCGGCCGGCGCCGCGGTAGGCCGCGGTAGGCGTGGTGTTGGTGACGACCGAAACGGCGTTGCATTCGACCTTCGGGATGGCATAGACGCCCGAGGCCATCGTCCGGGTCATGTACGGCAGGAACGCGCCGAGCATGGCGTACGCGCCCGAGTCCTGGAGCACCTCGATGCGGAATGCGCTGACGGTGCCATCCTTGGATCCACCCATCGTCACCTGCTGCACCTGCGCGCGGCCATGGGCGAGATTGGTCATGTTCTCCGAACGGGTCTCCACCCAGCGCACCGGCCGGCCGACCTGCTTGGCCAGCCAGCCCAGCAGCAGCTCCTCGGGGTAGATGCCGATCTTCGGCCCGAAGCCGCCGCCCACGTCGGGCGATATCACGCGGACCTGCCCCGCCTCCAGACCGAGGACGCCGAGTAGCGCGTCGCGGGCGGCCTGCGGGGTCTGCGTGCTGGCCCAGTGGATGAGGCGGCCGTCGACCCATGCCGCGGCCGAGGAACGGCCTTCCAGCGGTGCCGCCGCAACCCGGTTGTTCACGACCCGCTCGGTGACGACGATCTCGCACCCGTCGAACAGCGCCGGATCGGTCCCGAACGCCAGCGTCAGCGCGGTGTTGGACCCGTGCGATGGGAACAGGTGGGTCTCGCTGCCGAGCGCCACCTCCATGTCGACAACGACCGGCAACGGCTCGTAGTCGATGACGACCTGCTCAGCTGCGTCGGCCGCCTGCGCCGCAGTCTCGGCGACGATCACGGCGATTGGCTCGCCAACGAAACGGACCGTGCCGGTGGCGAGCATCGGACGCGACATCGCTGCGGGCAGCATCGGGACCGGGGGCGGGAGGATGGTCCCCGGGAAATCGAAGTCGTCGAACGTGTAGACACCGAGGACGCCCGGGGCGGCCTTCGCTCGGACCGTGTCGATACTGACGATGTTCGCGTGGGCCATGGTCGAGCGCACGTACATGACGTGCGCGGCGCCGTCGAGGCGAGGGTCGCGCAGGTCGGCGGTGTACGTGCCGCCCACGGTCAAGAACTTCGGATCTTCTTTGCGGACGACTCGGGTGCCAACGATGCTCATAAGGCGACGAAGCTAGCTGCCTGGCACCACGAGCGACACAGTCCTGGCGGTGTGCGACCGAAGCGAGGCCGCGCCTGCGACGATGGTGACGTGGCAAGCGAGCTCGGAGGGGTAGGGGCACCGCTCGCGCTGGCGCTGAGCGCCGGCGTGGTCACCGCGTTCAATCCGTGCGGCTTCGCCATGCTCCCGGCGTACGTCTCCTACTTCGTCGGCAGCACCGGCGAGGAACGTGCACCGCTCCCCAACCGGCTGCTGCGAGCCGCCGTCGTCGGCGCGCTCGTCACACTCGGCTTCGTCACGGTCTTCGGGCTCATCGGACTTGCCGCGAGCGGATTCCGGTCGGGCGTGAACAGGGTCGTGCCCTACATCTCGATGGTCGTCGGACTCGTCCTCGCCGGCCTCGGCGTGGCCATGCTGCGCGGCTTCGAGCCGAAGCTCCGCTTCCTGCACCTGCAGGCCCGCAAGGGGAACGAGCTGCGTTCGATGTACATGTACGGCGTCTCCTATGCCGTCGTGTCGCTCTCCTGCGGGCTCCCCGGATTCATGGCTGCGGTCGTCACCAGCTTCCAGAGCCGATCGGTGGCGGAAGGCATGCAGGTCTACGTGGCCTTTGCGCTCGGGATGGGGCTCGTCCTGGTCGTCCTGTCCTTCGCCGTCGCACTCGCTCAGCATGCGGTCGTGCGGGGCATGCGCCGGGTGCTGCCCT
>JAYUDQ010000605.1:0-4021 GCA_043739745.1 Acidimicrobiia bacterium
GCTTTGCCACGGCGAACGCGGGTCACAGGATTGGACCTGCATGCCGGTGCCGATCGCGAACGCGATGTCTTCGCCGTCTCCCTGTCGCGGTCCCAGGTCAAGGACCTCACGAGCTGTTCAAGGCTATCGACGACGTGCGACCGGAGGCTGGCCGGGTCTCGGCCGGACCTCCGGTTCCGCGTGGTGCTCAGCGGCGGGCTCCGGGCCCCGGGTTCGTGAGGTTGGTGCAGCTGTTCGACGTTGCGGCAACGTCCGCGGCAGTCCCTTGTCCTATCGGATCACGAATAGCTGTGCCGGCAAGCTTCAGTGCAGGAGCACGAACAGCACGAAGAGCGGGTAGCCCGCGAGCAGGATGAGGCCGTCTCGCCAATTCAGCTCTTGATGTCGGCGCGCGAGGAGGAGTACGAGGCCGTGACCAACACCGAACGCGCCGGTCTTTCCTCGATGCTCGACAGTTGCCCGCGGTAGACGTACCGCCATTTGCCCGCGACCTTCGCAGAGGTCTCGTTCACGAACCACGCGGCGCGTCTCGGTGCCACGATTCGGGCCGGCATGAACCACCGTCGAGACAGGTGGTATGTTCACTCGCGAAGGGGAGTAGCCCCCAATCGTTCCATCGACATGCTGGGGTCACGTGGTCCCCGGTGGGCGAGCCTGGCTTTTTCAGGCGGGCGAGACCTTCGACCGAGGCACGAGTCTGCCTGGTCGGAGGCTGCCGTCCCGGTGTCCCTCGGTCTCGCAGTCCGAGGAGGAACCGATGACCATCAACGACGCTGATCACGACCGCCTGCTGCGCCGTGGTATCGGGCTCGAGTGGGCGACCACTGGCTGGAACATGATGGAGGTGTTCGTCACCATCTCGCTGGGTGTGGCTGCGAAGTCTTTGGCGCTTGTGGCATTTGGGTTGAGTTCGATGATCGAGGTTTTCGCCTCGACCGTGGTGATCTGGCACCTGCGTGAGGGCCGGGACCCGGCGCCTCACCGGACACGCATCGCATTCAGACTGATCGCGACCGCCTTCTTCGTTCTCGCCGCGTTTCTCATCGTGACCTCTGTGCGTAGTTTGGTTTTGGGACTGCATCCTGACGAGTCACCGCTCGGCATCGCCTACCTTGCCCTCACAGCGGTCGTGATGTTCACGCTCGCCGCGGTCAAGCGGCGCACCGCCGGAGCCATTGATAACGGCCCGCTCGATGCAGAGGCGTCTATGACGTTCCTGGACGGGTGCCTCTGTATCGGGATCCTGAGCGCCCTGGCGGCCAATGTGTTCTTCGGGTGGTGGTGGGCAGATGCATTGGCCGCTCTGGGCATCGCCGGCTTCTCGGCCCGGGAAGGCCTCGGGTCATTTCGCGAAGCGCTCCAAGACTGATCAGGTTGAGGTCTATCGCTGACCAGCAGCTCGAGGCTTGGACGACCGTGCGAGCGTTGCCGGTCCGCGAGACTCGTCTCGACGAGGCTGTCGAGACCGAACCCCGCGAGTGCGACTGAACGAGCACGGACCGCGGCGAATGTGAGCACGACAACGCCGACGACGTTCCAGCCGAGTGTGATGCGTTCCAGTACGACCCCACGTGGGAGAAGCCGAACCGTGTTCACGGGTGTACTCGACGCGATCGTGCGGAGCCTATGTCGCGCCCCGTCAGCTTCGAGCCGGTTCTTGATAGCGGCGGAGCGCGACACCGGACCAGATGAGTTCCACGACACGGAAGGGCCATGCGCCGGAGAGGAACCCGTAGATACTGGAGAGGATGCAACCGAACGCGAAGCCGAGGACGAAGCGACGCCCGCGGTTCTCGAGCGCGTACATGACCATCATGGACGTGACGGCGCAGACTCCGTAGATGGTGACTGCCCACACGGGCCGGTTCGCGACTTGGGTGTCGCGGACCTTGATCACGATCGCGTCGATCAACAGGACCGCGTAGACGCGATCGAGCGGCCGGGACTGCCAGGCGAGCATGTCCTCGACGATCCGATCGGTGATCTTGCTGATCGTCTCCCGACTGATGTCCGTGTCGTAGATCTCGGCGAGGTGCGTTTGGATATCGCCGGTCGTCATGCCCTTCGCGTAGAGCGAGATCACATTCCCCGCGAGGCCATCGAGACGGCGTTGATGTTTCGGGAACGTCACCGGTTCGAACGTGCCGTTCCGATCGCGTGGCATCCGTAAATCGACATCGCCGATCTCGGTCGACACGGTTTTCGGCGTCGACCCGTTCCGCGAGTTGCCACTGTTGCGTCCGGCCGCCTCGTAGGGTTCGTAACCGAGATGATCCTCGAGTTCGACCTCCAACCCGGTCTGGAGCACGTTGCGGACCATCGCGGTCAACAAGCCGCCCTCACCCGTGAGATCCACACCCTCCGTGCGAGCGCGAGCCACAAGCTCGGTCGCCCACTCGCGCATCTCCGGGCCGTCCAACGCGGGCAAACTCCGTGCCGGAACCAGGCCCGACTCCTCCGTCGGTCGCTTCGTCATAGTCATGATCCTTCCCAGCCCCCAGCCAGCAGCCCTCAGCCGCGGACACTCAGATCACGCCACTTACACAAAGTTTCTGACTGTCCCCGCGGTGGAGATTCCTTCACCTCGCAATCGAACGTCCGTCGCGGTCACGTCGCCTGTGGTCTCGACTTCGACGCCGAGGTGGTTCAGCGTTCCCCCTTCGATTCCCTCGATGAGGACCAGCTTCAGGGGTGGCTCCGCCACGGCGAAGTTGGCGTATCCCGGTCGTACCTTCGCGGGCTCGGTGTTGAACAGCTTCGAGTAGAAGTCGATTGCGGTGTTGAGGTTTGAGACGTTGAGGGCCAGTTGCAGGCGAGACATCGTGACCTCCGGGTGATATTGATGATGGTCGATACCTTGCCGGATGTATCGACGTGTGTCAATATCCCGTGATGGCCCGACGTGCGACCGGATCTTCCGAGTGCTGCCCGACGATTCTCGACGCTCCTTTGAGCGAGAAGGAGGCCGCCTCGCTCGCCAAGAGCTTCGGGGCTTTGTCTGACCCTGCGCGGCTTCGGCTGCTCTCGCTCATCGCCGCGCAACCTGACGGCGAGGTCTGCGCGTGTGAGCTGGTCGGGCCACTCGGTAAGTCGCAACCCACGGTGAGCCATCACCTCAAGGTGCTTCGCGAGGCAGGACTCATCGAAGGGGAGAAACGCGGAACTTGGGTCTGGTACAGGGTCGTGCGCAGCGCTCTCGCTGACCTCGAACGCGCTCTCACGAAACGCGCCGGAACGCGCACCTGATCTGCCGATCGGTTCGTGCTCTCGGGACATCGCCCGGGAACCCTGGCTCCGTGGCGAGTCCCCGGGCTCGGGGAACCATGGCGAATGCGACTGGCTGGCCCATTACGCTTGGATAACGATGTGGGATACGCGACGCGCGCGATTCGAAGGTCCGCCGGCGACAAGCTGGGGCGGGATGCCTCGACGGTTCGGTGTCGCCTGGGTGGGGGTCGCGATGGCTCTGGTGTTCGCGGCTTGTGGATCTTCGTCGGCTTCGTCGCCGACGACTACGACGGTGCCGGTTGTCAAGGCTCGACCTGCCGGACTCAACCCGTCGAAGTCGGCGCGGATGGTGTGCGGATCCGAGGCCCAGAAGGAGATGGCCACGGCGCTTGGCGTGACTCCGACCACGGTGACGCAACCGACATGGAGTGATCATGTCTACGCCTGCCAGTACGTCTATCCGGGCGGCACGTTGTCGCTCTCGGTCAAGGAACTCGATAGCGCGGACCAGACCAAGAGCTACTTCGCTCAGCAGGGTGTGCGGCTCGGCCGCCGACCCGGCACGATCTCGATCGGGCAAGGCGCCTTCACCACGGCCGATGGGTCGCTCGTTCTTCGCAAAGACTGGAAGGTGCTCGTTGTCGATGTTTCCAAGCTGCCCGTGAAGTTCGGTCAGCCACCGTTGGGCCACAAGGATGCGGCGATCGCGGTCGCCTCGACGATCATGGGGTGCTGGACCGGCTCCTGAGAATCCGTGGAGTTCTGAGCCGCCGCATACTTCTTCCCTCTCTTG
>JAYUDQ010000606.1:0-10061 GCA_043739745.1 Acidimicrobiia bacterium
CCGCCGCGCGGTGGGCGGACCGGCTTGCGTCCGCCCGCCGGGCTCATCTCAGGACCGGGCCGCGGCTTCAGCTACCACTGCGGCGAGGAACGCGCCGACGTCGACACCGCGCTCCACATCCTTGCCGCGCGCGTTCACCCCAACCGTATGTGCGCTTCTGTCATCGTCGCCGACCACGAGCACGTACGGGATCTTCTCCATCTTCGCCTTGCGGATGCGCGCACCGAGCGGCTCGTCGGCCTCGATCATCGCCGCACGGAGGCCGAGCGCGGTGCACTCGTCGACAATGCTGCGCGCATAGGAATCGTGGTCGGCACGCACACCCAGCACCTGCACCTGGACAGGTGCCAGCCACGTGGGAAAGGCACCTGCGTAGTGCTCGAGCAGCACGCCGAAGAAGCGCTCGACCGAGCCGAACAGCGCTCGGTGGATCATGACCGGCCGCTTGCGGGTGTTGTCGGCGGCCACATATTCGAGGTCGAGACGCTCGCCACTCGGCATGTTGAAGTCGTACTGGATGGTGGACAGCTGCCACTGGCGGCCGATCGCGTCCTTCACCTTCACGTCGATCTTGGGCCCGTAGAACGCCGCCCCGCCTTCGTCGACCGTATAGCTGAGGCCCTCGTGCTCCATGGCCGCGACGAGCGCCGCGGTGGCGTCGGCCCAACCCTCGTCGGTGCCGACGGACTTGTCGAGGTCACGGGTGGCGAGCTGCGCCTCGAAGTCGTCGAAGCCGAAGCTGCGCAGGATGTCGATGACGAAGTGGAGCAACGAGATGATCTCGGCCGGCGCCTGCTCCTCGGTGCAGAAGATGTGCGAGTCGTCCTGGGTGAAGCCGCGGATGCGCATGAGGCCGTGCAGCGTGCCGGCCCGCTCGTAGCGGTAGACGGTGCCCAGCTCGAAGATGCGCAGTGGGAGCTCGCGGTAGCTGCGCTGCCGGGCATCGAAGATGAGGCAGTGCATCGGACAATTCATCGGCTTCGGGTAGTAGGTCCCGTTGTCCATCTCCATGGGCGGGTACATCCCGTCCTTGTAGAACCCGAGGTGACCCGATGCCTCGAACAGCCGGGCGTTGGCCAGGTGCGGGGTGTACGCGAACTCGTAACCGCCCGTCTGGTGGCGCATGCGGCTGTAGTCCTCCATCAGCTTGCGCACGATGGCACCCTTCGGATGCCACACCGCGAGGCCACCGCCGAGCTTCTGCGGAAACGACAGCAGGTCGAGCTCGACGGCCAGCTTGCGGTGGTCGCGCTTCTCCGCCTCCTCGAGGCGGGTGAGGTGCTCCTGCAGCGCCTTGTTCGACTCCCAGGCGGTGCCGTAGACGCGCTGCAGCATCGGCCGCTTCTCGTCGCCCCGCCAATACGCACCTGCGACCTTCATGAGCTTGAAGGCACCGAGCTTCCCGGTGCTCGGGACATGAGGCCCCCGGCACAGGTCGACGAAGTCACTGGGCTCTGCTCCCGCAACCGCAGACCTGCCGGTGTTCCGATAGAAGCTGACGACGTCGGTGCCGCCACCTTCTACCGAGTCCTCCTTGCCGCCCACGCCCGTGATGATCTCGAGCTTGTACGGCTGGTCAGCGAAGAGCTGCTTGCCTTCGGCCAAGGTGACCTCGCCGCGGATGAACGGCTGATCGGCCTTCACGATCTCGCGCATGCGCGCCTCGATGCGCTCGAGGTCGTCCTCCTTGAACCGGGCCCCGTCGGGCAGGTCGAAATCGTAATAGAAGCCGTTCTCGATGGCCGGCCCGATGCTGTACTTCGCGCCCGGCCAGAGGTCGGCGACGGCCTGGGCCATCACGTGGCTCGTGGAATGGCGGAGCACGTGACGACCCTCGTCCGAGTCGGGGGTGATGATCGAGACGGTGGCCTTGTCGGGCAGCGGGCGGTTGAGATCCCACTCCTCGCCGTTGACCTTCGCGGCTATGGCGGCCTTGGCCAGGCGGGCGCCGATGGAGGCAGCCAGATCGGCCGTCGTCGCGCCCGTCGCCAGTTCCTTGGTGGAGCCGTCGGGGAGCGAGATGGTGATCTGGTCAGACATAAGGAGTGGAGGTTACCGGCACCCTTCCGGCGGACGCGCGCCATATCCGACCGAGCCGCAGCCGACGCTGAACATTGTCGTCGGAAGCCGGTGTGACCGGCTTTCGACGACAATGTTCGACCGTTCGACAGTTCGACCGTTCAAGGTTCTACAGCCGCACGCCCAGGAGCATCGCTGCTTCGGATACACCCTCACCGCGTGCGGCAGCCGCGTCGATCGCGGCGACGGCACCCGGAGTGTCGAGGTCGTCGTCGAGTCGTTCACGGACTTCGTCGAGCGCGCCATCGCCCTTGCCGGCCGAACGCCAACGGTCATGTCGCTCCTGCGCGGTCGTGAGGAGGTGGTCGAACCACTCCCATCCATCGCGGTAGTGGTGGGCCACGATCGCCGTGCGGATCACCATCGGGTCCCATCCCTCGTCGATGAGCCCGCTGACATAGCGCAGGTTGCCGAGCGACTTCGACATCTTCACGCCGTCGAGCTTCACGTAGGCCTGGTGCATCCAGTGTTTGGACAGCGGCTCGCCCGTAGCTGCCTCGGACTGCGCCGCCTCGCACTCGTGGTGCGGGAAGATCAGGTCCTCGCCGCCCCCGTGGAGATCGAGCGTGTTCGTGGCCAGCTCTCGCATCGACAGCGCCGAGCATTCGATGTGCCACCCCGGCCGCCCCGGCCCCCACAGCGACTCCCAGCTCGGCTCGTCCGGGAGCGACGGCTGCCAGAGGATGAAGTCGAGCGGATCGCGTTTGTTCGGGTCGCCGACGTTGCCGCCCCGCTCAGCCGCGTGGGCGAGCATCTCGGACCGGCTGTAGTTGCTGATCTGACCGAACTTCGGGAACGTGCTGACGTCGAAGTAGACCGCGCCGCCGGCCTGGTAGGCATGGCCGGTGTCGAGCACCATGCCGATGAAGCCGAGGATGTCGGGAATCGCCGATGTGGCCCGAGGCTCCGAATACGACTCGAGCTGGCCGAGCGCCTTCATGTCGCCGTCGAACTTCGCGACCTCTTCGGCCGCAAGGTCGAGATAGTGCACGCCCTTCTCTCGTGCCTTGCCGAGAATCGAGTCGTCGACATCGGTGATGTTGCGGACGCACAGCGTCTGATGGCCGAGGTCGCGAAGGCGCCGCTGAAGGATGTCGTAGGTGATGTAACACGTGGCATGGCCGATGTGCGTGGTGTCATATGGCGTGACACCACAGGTGTACATACGGACGATCTCCGGGGGATCGAAAGGGACGACCGCTCTCCGGGCGGTGTCATACAGACGCATTGGCATGGCGGGATGTTCTAGTTGCTCCGGAGCATCGGCAGGCATTTTGCGCCTCCGTGCGGATGCGGCTCTAGTCGATGGTGATTCCGGTCATCCGCAGTGCCGAACGGGTCTTGTAGCGCATGTTCAACTGCAGCAGAACGGCGGCGAAGGCCTCGATGGGCGCAGCGTTCGACAGCCCGCCGGTGTCGAGGGGGCGACAGCCGGGGATCTTGCGCACGATGTCGGCGGTGACCTCGGTGGCCTTCGCGTGATCGGAGCAGATGAGCACGTCGGACTCGATGGGCTCGATGATGTTGCCGAGCTCGCGGGCCGGAAGATGGTGGAACGCCGCCGAGACGAGCGCGCGGGGAACAATGGCCTGCACGCTGGCGGCAACCGAACCGCGCGGCGGGACGAGCGGCTGGAACTCCGGGCCCACCTTGGCGAGGGCGTTGGCCATCGAGATGACGACCTTGTTCTTCAGCAGGGCAGCCACACTGAGGGCGGTCGACGCCGTCGAATCCCAGGGGGTGGCGATGACGACGACGTCCGCAGTTGCCGCGCCCTCGTTGGTGTCTGCCCGCAGGCTGAGCTTGTGGTCGGGCCAGCGATCGAGGATCGCGTCGACCACCTCCATCGCCTTGTACTTCGACCGCGAACCGATCACGACGTCGTACCCCACCGACGCGAGCCGAGCGGCGAGGCCGCTACCAGCGGGTCCGGTTCCACCAAGGACAGCTATCTGCATGTGCGAACCCTTGCACGTTCCGACTGGTCGAAGCCACCGCGGCCAGAAACTTCCCGTCGTAACGTGGGCAGGTACGCCGCGGTCAGACCAAGCGTCCACCCTCACACGCGCACCCGAACACGCACCCGAACACCCACCCCGGCCACCAACGAAGGAACGTGCACATGGGAATCCTCGACGGCAAGCGACTGCTCATCACCGGGGTCCTCACCGACGCATCGCTTGCATACGGCGTCGCCCAGACCGCGCTCGACGAAGGGGCCGAGATCGTGCTGACAGGTGCCGGTCGCGGCCTCAGCCTCACCCAGCGCACGGCCCGCAAGCTCCGGGTCCCCGCGGCGATGGTCGCCCCGGACGTGCTCGAGCTCGACGTGACCGACCCGGCGCAGATGGCCTCCGTCGCCGCTGCCCTTGAGGCCAAGTGGGGCGCTTGCGACGGTGTGTTGCATGCCGTCGGCTTTGCGCCCGCCAACTGCCTCGGCGAGGACCTGTTCGCAGCGACCTGGGACGAGGTGTCAATGGCTATACACGTGTGCACCTATTCGCTGCGGGTGCTGGCGGAGGGGCTGCTACCGCTCATGAAGGCGGCCGGCGGCGGCTCGATCGTCGGCCTCGACTTCGACGCCACCGTGGCCTGGCCGTCGTACAACTGGATGGGCGTGGCCAAGGCCGGGCTCGAGTCCCTCAACCGCTACCTGGCACGGTCGCTCGGGCCGGACAACGTGCGCTGCAACCTCATTGCGTCCGGCCCGGTGAAGACCATGGCGGCGAAATCGATCCCCGGTTTCGCCAAGTTCGAGGACACCTGGAACGACCGCGCCCCGCTCGGTTGGGACGTCACCGACTCAAGCGCCGTCGCCAAGGCCGCGGTTGCGCTGCTCTCCGACTGGTTCCCGGCGACCACCGGGTCGATGATCTATGTCGATGGCGGCTACCACGCCATCGGGGCCTGAGCAGCGGCAACGCTGCCGTCCTGGGCGGGCCAGAATGGAGACATGACCGAGAACGGCACTCCCCGACGCATCGGGGTCCAGCCCTTCGACCGCGACATGATCAAGAACCATCTCGAACGCAACGACCTCAAGCACCTCGTCGATCAGGACGGCGACTTCCGGGTCGACTTCGCAGCCTTCGACGACAGCGGCTACGAGATCAGTGTGTGGCTCACGGCCGAAGGCACGAACGAGGACATCTTCGTCATCCGGGCGCTCGCCAATGCCCGGGTCCCGAAGACGCAGTGGCCCGTCGTCACGGCGTTCTGCAACAAATGGAACATGGAGAAGCGCTACCCGAAGGCGTTCCTCTGGATCCCGGACGACACCGAGCAACTCTTCGGCGCCATCCATCTCGAAGGACAGTTCCCGCTTGCCGCCGGCGTCACGCAGATGATCCTCGATGAGTTCATCTCGACGATCATCGGCACCTCGTTCTCGTTCTGGGAAGCAGTATCCACCGAGCGCCTGCTGGCCGATCCGGTGGACGAGATCCCCAACGATTGATTGAACCAGGGTCCGGCCTGAGCGTCCGAGGCTCAGTTCTCGGCTAGACGACCGCAACCGGCCCTTGGTTCCATCATCGGCCCGCGTACTTCGGGTTGGCAATGGTGACGCGGATGGTGACGATGCGGCGCACGAACGCGCCGACCTCATCGAGCCGATCGTCGAGCGCGCCAGAACGGATGGCGGCGGCGAGCCCGGCCTCGTCGGCGACGCCGAAGGCGGCGATCCCCTCCGTATGCGCGCGTATGAGCTCGGGCCCGAGCGCGAGTTCACGATCGACGATGCTCACGACGTTCGCCGCGACCCGGCCATGGAACTGCACGCGGCCTTCCGTCGCCGACATCACGTCGCGCTCGAGGTACTCCCGGAGCGCCTCCAGCAGCAGCCGGGAACTAGGGAAGCCGAGCAGGCCGTAGCTGGTCGGCGCCGATGGGACGACGGGTGCGGGGATCGACGGCACGCCTAGCAGGTCGAGGAGGTCGTGTTCCTGCTCAGCTACCCGCCGTCCGATCGCAGCCAGTTCGACCGAGCGCACCGCACCACTCGTGTGCGCACTCCCCTGCATCACGCACATCACGCCCCACATCAGCGTGCCGAGCGTCTCCCACCAGCGCACCACCTCGGGGTCGACCTTCGCCCCACCGGCGGCCTCGTACGCTGCGAACAGCTCGTCGTAGCTGCCCATGCCGGCGACCGGACCGGGCCCGCCGAAGCGCCACACCCGCGAGCACAGCCAGCCGAAGTCGGCCATCGGGTCGCCGATGTGGGCGAGCTCCCAGTCGAGGACGGCGACCAGGCCTTCGGGGCCGATGATCACGTTGCCGAGCCGGAAATCGCCGTGTACGACCGTCGTCGGGCGGTCCGTCGGCCGGTTCGCCTCGAGCCACCGGAAGGCCAGTTCGAACGTCGGTGACGGATAGCCCGACTCGTCAAGCGTGGTCCGATACTTCGTCATTTCGTCGCTGGGTTCGATGCCCTCGATCGAATCGGGCGGCACCGCGTGGAGACGGGCCAGCGCGGCGCCCATCTGGCCGACCGTCACCGTGCGGGCCAGTGCGTACACGTCGTCGCGCAGGATCTTGCGGGCGATCGTCTCGCCCTCGACGCGGTCCATGACGAGGAAGCCGGTGCCGAGCAGTGCCTCGTCGGCGTCACCGCTGGCATGCAGCCTTGGAACGGGCACGCCCGCAGCAGCCGCAGCCCTGAACATACGGGCCTCGAGGGGCATGCCGCCGAACCGCACCGCGCCCGGCGGGTCACGTCGCAAGATGAGCCCCTGGCGCGTGCCGTCCGCGCCGACGGCGTCGAAGGACCACGTCTCGCGGCTCGCGCCGCCCGACAGGCGCCGCAGTGAGTCGATGCGGGCGCCGCCCAGGAGTCGGGAGAGGCGCTCGGCGAGGTCGTCTTCGGGAGGCATGGAGCGCAGTATGGCGATCGGCGGCGGCCGACCACCAGCCGACGACCGGCCGACCACTAGCGGGGCAGCGAGACCGTACGCTCTCACCGTGTCCCGAGAGCCCCTCCGCGCGCACCCAGATCGACCAGACGGTCGGGTGCCGACCATTGTGTCGACGTCGACGCGCCGGATCGGCGCGGTGCTGGCCATCACCGCCCTCCTGGTCGTCATCGTCGGTGGGCTCTTCGCCTCGGGCTCCGAAGCTCGGAAGCACCGAGCACGCACCGGCACGACGGCAGACACGTCCCCGTCGGAGACGAGCCCGGTCGTCGACACCACGCACGTGCCGACTTCGGGTGTCACCCAGCTGACCCTTCACCCGAAGGCTGCGTCGGGCACACCGACATCGACGAAGCCGGCAACACCGGCAACACCGGCAACACCGGCAACGCGGCCCGCCACGACATCGCTGGTCTCCAACCGCTCCGACCCACGGCTGCGAAGCATCGGCTTCCGCTCGCAAGCTCGCCTCGACGACCACTACGCCAAGCACAGCCGCGAGTTCGGCTCGATCACCGAGGCGCAATACCTGGCGATGGCGCAGGACCTCCGCGACGCTGCCCTGTCGAAGACCATCGTCGAGGCGACGCAGGCTGACGGCTCCATCAGCCGCTTCAACCGCTCGACCGGCGGGTTCCTCGCCTTCGACCGCGACCTCACCATCCGGACGTTCTTCCGCCCCAACGACGGCGAGGCCTACTTCCGCCGGGCGGCCGGCAAAAACCATTGAGTTCGTGGCGGCCAGCCGAATCCGGCGGGTGCGTCGAGGTCGGAAGGCAGGGCGCCATTGGCAGGCCAGCGTCCTCAAGTCTTGGGGTTGGTGAGTGACACCCACCGATCGAGCGCGTCGTGCCACTCCCGCTCCATCTTCACGACCCGGATCAATTGCGATGTGATGTCGTCGACGTTGCCCGTGGAGACCTTCATGTGGTCGAGGACATCGCTCATGCGGTTGAGGCCGTCATTGGCCTTGTTCATGCGCAGGCGGGCCTGCAGCAGCGTGTCGAACGAGTCCTCGATCTTGTACTGCGTGCGCCGCGCGTCGATCTCCTCGGCCAAGTTGCTGTACATGTCGAAGGCTGTTCGGAGGTCGCTGCGAATGTCGCCCACGGTCTTCGCGTGGGCGGCTGCTTCGACGTTCAACTCCATCGACTGGCGGTTCGGCTTGTACATGTTCGCCGCCGAGGTGTCGTGCTGCATCGCACCGAGCATCGCATCGAGCGACTGGATGGCGGTTTCAAGTCCGGCGATGCGCCGGAGGCTCGGGGTGGCGTCGAAGCTCTGCGCCCAGTTGCGCAAGTTGCGCCTCGGACCAGGCTGGTACGCCTCGTCCCACGTCTCCCGCCCCAGCGCCGCTTCCACGGACGAGTCGGTGGTGCCGATGGGATCTTTCGCCGCCGCCTCCGCGAGCGACTTGTGCACCCCGGTCTCGTCGAGGATCTCGGCTTCCACAACGGCGCTCTTCTCCCCCGGGGATCGACCGGCGCGCACCCGCAAGGCCTGGTACGCCTGCTCCGCGTGGCGCGACTCGTGGTAGACGAGAGCCAGGATCCGGCGGAAGCCTGTTGCGTCCCCGGGGTATACGGGGCGACCCTGCGCGTCGACGCCCGCCGTGCTGTTGAGCACGATCGAGTTGGTCTTGGCGTCGTAGTGGCCGAGCACTGCCGGGTTCTTCAGGTCCCGGGTGACGACCGACGGCTTCGGCATCCCCTTCGGCAGGTGCTGCGCCACCATGTCGAGGACCTTCGCGCCGTGCTCGGCCAGTTCGATGCTGTCCATTGCGTTGCCGCTCTGCGCCGGCGCTTCGGGCCGATTCAGCCACGCGTCGGCCTGCCCCGCGACGTCCTTGACGGCCTTCGGCGACTGCAGGCCCGTCTCGAACCTCGGGTCACCGCCAGAGGCCGTGTCGTTGGCCGGCCGACTCTGCGGTTCGGTGCTGCCCTGGCTCTTCGAGGGCACCGGACCATCAGTAACACCAGGACCGTGCCCGCCTGCGCCCGCTGGCCCATCAGCATCGGCGTGCGGCGACCCCTTGGCCGTGAGCGAGGCGCCGAGCGCGTCGAGCTCGGCGATGGCCATGGTCGGACGCTTCTGCGCCGCCGGCCCGGCCGGGGCCTTCGGGTCCGCTCCCGCACCCTTGCCCTTGTTCGCGTGCGCGTGTTCGATGGCAATGCCGATGGGCCCGGTGACGAGCCCCTCGGTGAGCGTCGCATCGAGCGTCTGCTGGACCACCATGTCGCAGAACTCGCTGAGATCGGCCGGGAACTTCTCGCCTTCGATGACGGAGCGCAGGACCATCTCCATCGGCGCCGTGTAGACGGTCGACGTCGCCGTCGAGAGCACGCCGGTGACGTATTTGTCGACGATGTCAGGGGCGCCACTCGGCGCGAACCTCAGGAGGAGCGCATCCTTGAACTTCCCCTGGATGACGCCTCCGACGGCACCGCTGAGCATGGCCACGGTGCCCTTCTTCACCGCCTGCCCGACATCGATCGACTCCTGGGTGCCGAAGTGGACGCCGCTTGCCTGCTGGAGGATGTCCGACCCGAACGCATATGCGCCGCCGGCGAGCGCTGCGCCTTCCCAGCCAAGAGGGCCCGCTGCGATGCCGGCGGCGATCGACCCCGCAGTCTTGGTGCGTTCGAGCCATTTGACGGCGACCTCGGCACCACTCGTCACCCGATCTTCGTAGTTCTGGGCCTTTTCGGCGACCGACCTGATGCCGGCGTCCGCCTGCGCGAGGTACATCACTGCCATCTCGATCTGGCGGCCGGCCAGCGCCTTCGTCCCCGCCTCGAGCTGCGCTCGTGGCTTGCGCCACAGCTTGAGGGACGGGTACGGCGCGCTTCCCGACCCGAGCGCCTCGGACGTGTGCCGCACGATGCCCTTCAGCCCGCTGTACTTGGCATTCATGTTGCTGCGGTCCTGGTGCATCGGGTACAGCTCGTTCACCACGTTCTGAAGCTCCGACCCGAGCGCCGCGAGCTGCTTGACCTCGGTCCGGTTGCTGACCTGGCGGCTGTACTCGTCGGGGTACATCGACTGCAGCGTGTCGGCGGTGATGCGGCC
>JAYUDQ010000607.1:0-3993 GCA_043739745.1 Acidimicrobiia bacterium
GTCGGCGACTTCTGCCGCGCCGCCATCGCCGCTCTCGAACATCGGGCCGATCCAGATCGTACGTACGCACAGGACATTGCCGCCGCGAAGGCGAGCGCCGAACAGCAGATCCAGAAAGTCCAGCCACAGGTCGACTTCCTGAAGGTCATCCGCGACGTTCTGCCTCGCGACGGGTTCTTCGTGCCGGAGCTTTCGCAGGTCGGCTTCGCGTCCTACTTCGCGTTCCCGGTGCTGACGCCGCGCACGTATGTGACCGAGGGCTTCCAGGGAACCCTCGGCTTCGGCTTCCCGACCGCCCTCGGTGTGAAGCTGGCCAACCCCTCGCGACCGGTCGTCTCGGTGACCGGCGACGGCGGCTTCATGTTCGGCCTCCAGGAGCTCGCAACCGCCGCTGCGCACAGCATCGGTGTCGTGACGATCCTGTTCAACAACCACGCATACGGCAACGTCCGGCGCGATCAGATGAACGGTTTCGGGGGCCGTCTGAGCGGGGCCGACCTCCAGAACCCGGACTTCATGAAGTTGGCCGACGGCTTCAATGTGCACGCTCGACAGGTGGCGACCCCGGAGCAGCTTCGTCCCGTCCTCGCGGCCGCCATCGATGCCGATCGACCCTGCCTCATCGAGGTGGACACGCCGACCGGGTCGGAGGCGAGCCCGTGGGAGTTCATCCAGATGCGCCCGCGCGAGTCGGCTTCAGACCACGGAAGTCACGAGAACGAGTAGACCGGCTGCGGCATGGCGATGAACAGGATCGAGGGGGTGGCAGCGCTGCCACACGCGCAGACCGACGCCGACGTCCCCGTTGCGCGGGTGTTCGAGGTGTCGAGTGCGCCCTCGGGCGACGATCCGATCGTGACCCAGGGTGTGCCCTCCACGGTGCTTGATGCGAACGGAGCTCTTCCGCCGGGTGCACTCTGCGTCCTTGCCGACCATGCGCTCGGCAGGGGGTTGTCACGGGTACTGGATCACGATCAGCGAATGGTGACCAGCCATATGCACCTCGAATTGGTGCGTCCGCCATGGCCCGGCATCACCCATCTCGTGGGGTGGAGCGACGAGATCCACACAACGCCGGGGAGCGGGTTCGCGAGAGGACGCATCGCAACGGCGGACGGGATTCTGGTCGCCCTGATCAGTGCCCGCTTCGCCGTGCTGGAGCTCGGGAGTTCGCAGGGCGGCATGGTCGCCGACGTGGAACCGGTCTTGCGTGACGGCGGGACCCTGGCTGACGCGCACCCGTGGACCACGGCTCCTGTCGATGTTTTACTCGGGACCCGGATCCGCAGGGAAGCGTCGGGACGCGTCGAGCTCGAGTTCCGCGCGGCGCCAGCGCTGGCCAATGAACGCGCCGGCCTCCACGGCGGAATCGGTGCCCTCATGGGGGAGCGAGCGACTGCGATCGCACTACGCAGCGCTTCGCCAGACGAACATCAGTTCCTGCCGGTCGAGCTTCGAATCGTCTTCCTCCGCCCCGTCCCGGCCATCGGTCAGCCGCTGCGCAGCGATGCCGAGGTGATCTTCCTCGGTCGCAGCACCGCAGCGACCACGGCACGGCTTTACCGCGCCGACGGGAAGATCGCCGTCCAAGTTGACGCGGTGCACACCACAGCTGCAGTCCATGGCTACCCTCACAGATCTGAGCGCCCCGCCACTCCATGACGGCATCATCGAGCGACTGCAGTCGTTCGTAGCAGCGCGGTCGGAATTGATCGGCGAGGTGCGGATCGAGAGCTTTGCCCCGGTGAACACCGGTCGGTCACGGGAGAACTGGGTGTTCGACGCGGTGAGCAGCGGCGCAGGCATCGAGGTCCGCGAGCGTCTCATCGCCCGCCGGGACCCGCTCGGGGGCCTTATCGCAACCGACCGCTCCACGGAGTTCGCCGTGCTGCGGGCCCTCGAGTCGACCGCACTTCCGACACCCCGGGCACGGTGGCTTGACGCAACCGGCGCCGAGCTGGGCCGGCCGTGCCTCGTGATGGAGCGAGTCGAAGGGACGTGCGACTACTACGAGCTGAACGGGACTGCCCCACTCGCCGTGCGTGTCGATCTGGCGCAGCGGCTCTGCACCTTGTTGTCGGACGTGCATGCCGTGGACTGGCGGGCGATAGGCCTCGGGGAAGTCCTCGCCGATCCGGGCGAATCGGCGGCGCTGGCGGCGCTGGACGAATGGGAGGCCGTCTTGCGGCGCGAACAGCTCGAGGCCTACCCGGAGATCGAACTCGCGGCGATGTGGCTGCGTTCAGCCGCTCCCCGGTCACCGGGGACCGTTCTGGTCCACGGGGACTTCAAGGTCGGCAACGTGCTGCTGAAGAATGGGCGGATCACCGCACTACTCGACTGGGAACTGGCCCATCTTGGTGATCCGCACGAAGACCTCGGCTGGGTCACCCAGCCGTTGCGCACGCGTGAGCACTACATCGCCGGCGCATGGGAACGCGAGGAGCTGCTCGCGCAGTACGAGAAGGCGAGCGGCCTCTGCGTCGATCGTGAGTCCGTTCTCTGGTGGAACGTGTTCGCCGCTTTCAAGACGGCGATCATGCAGGCAACGGGTTTGCGGGCGTTCGTCGAGGGTCGCAGCGACGAGCTGTTCCAGCCGAGCGCTGCAGTCTTGTTGACCCTCTTGGACACGGCGCCGGCCTGATGCATCCCACCGTCGGCGAGCAACTGATCGGTGTGGTGCGTCGTCTCGAGGGCGTCATTGAAGACCCGGAACTGTCCCTCGAGTCGCAGAGGTCGCTGACCGACTCCATACGGCAGCTTCGACGATTGGAGGCGTCCCTACCGCGGCGCCTGCCGTTCCTGCGCGCCGACAACGCAGCGACCACCATGTTGCTCCGGGAAATTGTGCCTCACCTCCCAGCGGCGCTCGCCGATGCGATCGGGGCTTCGGGCGCGACCTGGTCAGATTCGGATGACGAGGATGAAGCCCACCGCGTCAACAAGTCGTTGCGCGAACTGCTGACGCGCGCCGTGCGGGCGCTGCCCGCGACCGTGGATGGTGACGCCGCCCGCCGACGCATCGGCACCCATCTGCGGCGCCGCGTCGCCGCCGACCCCGCACTGAACCGCGATCCAAAGCCACTAGATGAACATATGACTGCCTCGACCTCGAACCCAGGCGTTGCGCGATCGTGAGCGCTCGCGACGAACACGAAATCGACGACGAAGACGAGCGGGTACCGGAGCTGACTGCGGACGACCCGCACTTCGCCGAGCAGTTCCCGCTGTCACCACTGGACGATTACCTCATCCACCAGACCCCCGACCCCATCCGGGTGATGTGGACGGGGGATCCGCGCGCCTACGAGCGGTACTGGATGGTGTGCCACGATCCGGCCGGAGAGGTGCTCGTCGCCGTCGGCGGGAGCTTCTATCCGAACCTCGACCGGGCGGAGGCGTACGCCATCGTGAACGTCGGTGGGCAGCACACGACGGTGCGTGGCTTCCGACCGCTCGGGGCCGACCGCGCCGACCTGCGGATCGGACCCATCGCCCCGCGCATCGTGCGCGGCATGCGCCGGTGGTGTTTCGAACTCGATCCGAACGAGTGGGGAATCAGCTTCCGGATCGACTTTCGGGACACCACCCGTCAGACCTTCCGCGAGCCCCTGTCCAACAGCGCGGGCGGGTTCCCCCGCGGGCGTCGCAACGACGTCACCACGGGCTTCGAGAGCTTCGGCGAGGTCGAAGGCTGGGTCGAGGCACACGGCACGCGGGTCGAGCTACCGCCAGGCTCACCCGGCACCCGTGATCGTCATTGGGGGGTGGGCCGGGGTGTCGGCGGTCCGGCATTGGCGCTTGGTGGGCGTTTGCACGTCGGGACGTCAGGGAACGGCTTCGTGGCCTTCCCGAGCTGGACCCTCTGGGGTGACCGCGTCTTCTACCGCTTCGGCGACCCACGACCCGGCTCCGGCTCGGTTGGCAAGCCGAACAGACGTCTGCGCTTCGAGCCCGACACGCACATCTTCGTCGAGGGTGTCGTGGACTACA
>JAYUDQ010000608.1:0-3987 GCA_043739745.1 Acidimicrobiia bacterium
CTCCTGCAGACGGACGGCGTACAGGTCCTGCCCCTCAGCGGCCTCGGGCTCGGCATCGAGGAGCGCTGTCTCGGCGCGTTCATGGCGGGTGTTCTGCGCTCGTACGGGCGCGGCCGAGTTGCTCTGCGCGCAGACGATGCCGACGGAGCGCCGATCGTTGAGTTCGAGCTGCTCACTGATGCGCGCGACCGCGCCGCGTTGCGCCGCGCCACCCGGCTTCTTGTCGAGCTCGCCGGCAGCCCTGCGACGGCCATCGACGTCGAGTCGACCGCCATCGACGATCGAGGCACACCCCTGTCAGCGCTGGCCGATGCCGACGATGGTTCGGTCGATACGTGGGTGCGCGAGAACCTCGCCGACTACCTGCACGCCGCAGGAACCTGCCGCATGGGCGCCCCCTCGGACCCCGCCGCGGTCGTCGGCAACGACTGCAGGATGATCGGATATGACGGACTGTCCGTCATCGACGCGTCGGTGTTCCCCGACCTGCCGCAGGCCAACCCGCATCTGCCGACGATGATGGTGGCGATGCGGGTAGCGACGCAGATGCGGGCGGGCGCATACGAAGCCTGAGGTGGATCAGAGCCCGGACGCGTCGAGGCGTAGGAGCCCTGATTGGCCTGTTGCGAGGGCCTGAAGCCTGTTCGCGCCGCTTGGATCGTCCTTCACGTAGCGGTCGAGGAAATCGACCATCGCTGCGACCACTGCGCTACCGACCTCGGGCTTGCTCGCCGACGAACCGGCGAGGCCGAACGAGTGGTTGCCGTTGCGGATCGTCAGAAGTGCCTTCGGCGCGGGTGCCGTCGAAAACGTCGCGACGCTGCCGAGCGCATAGGGAACGGTCCCGTCGGCGTCGCCATGGATGAGCAACATCGGGATCATCGGATTGGTGAAGTACCGGGTGCCCGAGAAGATGTTGAGGATCGACGAGATCGGGATGGCCGCCCGGAGTCGCTTGTCATAGCCGGCACCGAACGCGTAGTCGAGCGTCGTGATGCCGCCGAGGGAGTGGCCGGCCGCGGCCAGGCGTGATCCGTCGACCAAGCCGCTGAGCGGATTGCCCGGCTGTGCTCCCAGCCCGACCACCCCGTCCATGGCGAAGCGCATGTCGCCAGGCTGCTGCGGCTCGTCGTTGATGGTCGCACCGTTCGGGGTTCCGCTGTTGCTCAGCGGGAACGTCGGCGCAACCACGATGTACCCGGCACTCGCGATAGGTGAAAGGAGGGACACGTACCGCTTCGGGTTGGCACCCAGCCCGTGACCGAACACGAGGACGGGAAATGTCGTACCGGTCGGAGCGCCCGTCGGGTACAACACTGTTGTGGAGATGGATCGCGAACTCGTCTGCGGCGCCCCGGCACCATTTGCGGCGGTGGGCCGACTCGTGTCGACAAACGTCTGATCGAGCTGCGCCACGGTGTAGGCACCGATGGTGGCCACACCGACTGCGGACGCGCTCGCGGCCCTCGGTGCAAGTGTCGTGGTCGGTCCGCCGGTCGTGATGTTCTGTGCGATCGCACCGGCGTCCAACACCTTCCGCGTCGCGGTGGTGGTGGCACGCAGGACCTTGCGCGCCGATGCGGTCGCCGGCCGTCCGAGGGCGACGACGCCAACGGACGGAACGCTGAGCAGCATGGCGAGGCCAAACGTGCCCAGCCTCGAAGGTGGATGCAGTCGCATACCGCGAGCGTCGCAGGAGCTTATGAGCAACCGGTGAGGCCCGATCAACGATCGGCCACGCGCGGTTGTGCCATCCCGAACCCGTCGGGATAGCCCACTTCCCACAGATACAGACCGGCGGCGGGCGCGAGGGGCGACCCGGTCGAGCGGTCCTTCGAGCGGAGCATGTCCAGAACCTCGCCTGCGGTGCGCTTCCCCATGCCCACCTCGATCATCAGCCCCACGATGGATCGCACCATCTGCTGGCAGAACGACGACGCCTCGACCTCGAAGCGCAGCAGCCCGTCACCCAGTGCGATCCATTTCGACTCGGTGAGCGAACGGATCATCGACGCATTCGGCTCGCCCTTGGGTACCCGGCAGAAGGAGCTGAAGTCGTGCGTGCCGAGGAGTGGGTCGCAGGCGAGCATCATCACCGTGAGGTCGAGTGGTGTGGCGACGTGCCATGCGAGGCCCACTCGGAACGGATCGAGCTCGGGCCGGTTCACGACCTCATAGCGATAGCGGCGATGCGTCGCCGAATAGCGGGCGTGGAAACCCTCGGGTGCCACTTCCACGATCCGCACCACGACCTCAGGAGAAAGCATCTGGTTCAGCGATCGTTTGAACTTCACCAAGTCGAGCCGCTTGCGCAACACGACGTCGAGGTGCAGCACCTGGCCCCACCCGTGCACGCCGGTATCAGTCCGCCCGGCCACGACGAGCGTCGGCCGGGTCTCCAGCTGCAGCACGGTGGTGACTGCGGCCAGCAGCACTCCTCCGACCGTCCGGTGGCGGGACTGCAGTGCGATGCCGTGAAACCCGCCGCCGTGATAGGCCACGAGAAGGCGCAGTCGGGTCGAGGCGGGCGGCCGATCGGCGGTCGTCGGTTCGAGGGCGAACAGCGTCTCCACGGGCGAAGAGGCTACCGGCACCACCTGTCGAGACCGCCGACGTCACCCACGGCGCGCCTCAGACGCCGGCCGCCTCGGCCACCGCTTCGACGTGGGTGACCGGAATTGAGGTGCGCCGCTTGAGGCGGCAAGGCAGGTCCATCTTCAGCCAACGCGAGAGGCCGGCCGGGAAGGTGGATATGACGATCTCGTCGAAGCGTCCGTCGGTGAGCGCGTCGTCGGTGGCCGTGATGGGATCACTTCGCGTGATCCATCCACTCGCCTTACCGCCGTTGGCGGCGAGGAACGCCAGGAGGGCGTCAAGGCGCTGCTGGGCGTATTCCAGTTCCTCGATCTCTTCTGCCTCACTCAGCGGGAGGCTGTAGATGATCCCGCCCACCGGATCGGTGGCGAGCGTGGCCAGGGCAGCATTGACGAGTTGCGGCACCGGCACCATGACGACGAACTCGGCCGGACCGCGGCCGGCGCGTTCGACGAGCGCGGTCCGAAGCGTGTCGCTGTCCGTGGTGCGATTGGCAATGACGAGGTAGCGCGAACTCGTCGTCGCAGCGGCCTCTGCAGTATTGGGGGGCATGGCATTGTCTCCTTCGTGCGTAAGGAATTGAAAGGTTCTGTGGTGGTCGTGGCCACCGGCAACGGTGAGGCAATGGACTGCGGGACGCAATCCTGTCGCAAAATTCAGATGCGTGCCGACGAGGAGACCAACATGACCAACCTGCCCGACCGTCCGAACACCGCCCTGATCGTGGTGGATGTGCAAAACCAGGTGGTGGCCAACGCGTTCCAGCGGGACGAAGTGATCGCAAACATCAATACGCTGATCGACAAGGCCCGCGCCCGGGAGGTACCGGTGATCTGGGTGCAGCACTCCAGCGACGAGCTTCCCGAGGACAGCGGCGGCTGGCAGTACGTGCCGGAACTCCAGCGCCTGGAATCCGAGCCTCTGGTGCACAAGCAGTACGGGGACGCTTTCGAGGACACCACACTCGAATCCGAACTGGCCCGGCGGGGTGTGGGAAGGCTTCTCGTCACCGGCGCACAGACCGATGCCTGTATTCGCTCGACGCTCCACGGAGCGTTCACCCGCGGCTATGACACGGTTCTGGTCGGTGACGCGCACACCACCGACGACTATTCCACGTACGGCCTGCCACCGGCCGACAAGGTGATTGCCCACACCAACATGTACTGGACGTGGCAGGCGGCCCCGGGGCGCAAGGCCGGCGTGGTGGACACCGCCGCCGTCAACTTCGACTCGACCGACGGTTCGTCTTGACGCACCTCACCTGATACTCGTGAGTTCCTGCATCGAGTCTCGTATCAGTCCTGGTGGCCCCTGCGGGGACGTCGCCCATGCGAGAAAATGGGGGTGTGGGCCTGCCCGCCGACGCCGTCACGTTTCTGGCTTTTGAGG
>JAYUDQ010000609.1:0-3981 GCA_043739745.1 Acidimicrobiia bacterium
GACCGCATCCTGCCAAAGGATCTCTCGGCACTTGCCATCGGGCGCGACGTGACCGGGATCGTCGGTAATCGCGTCTACGCGTCCGTACGGGCCGCCCGCCGCGGGAACACCATCGACGCTCTGCTGCTCACGCGCGAGCTGTCGAGCAACGCCGACCAAGCCGTCGTCATCATCATGGTGGCCTCGGCCGCAGCGCTGGTACTCGCCACCATCGCGGCAAGCGCCGTCGCCCGTCGGATGGCGCAGCCGCTGGTGGTCGCCACCGACGCCTACCGCCGTATCGCCTCGGGTGACCTCTCCGTGCGCATCGAAGGGCGACCGGCGCGGGTCAGGCGCAATGATGAGATCGGACAGCTGATGCGCGACCTCAACACCATGGCGGAGTCGCTGGAGCGGGCGCAAAAGCAGGAGCAGCAGTTCCTCCTCTCCGTCTCCCACGATCTACGCACACCGCTCACCTCGATCCGCGGGTTCGCCGAAGCGCTGGCTGAAGGCGACGCCCCTGACCCGCAGCGGGCGGCTGCGGTGATCTCGTCGGAGGCCCGACGGCTCGAACGCCTCGTGCGCGACCTCCTCGAGTTGGCGAAGCTCGATGCGCGCCGTTTCGATCTCCATCCGAGGTCGGTTGACCTCACCGACCTCGTGACCGACGCAGCCGACGGCTTCCTCCCGACGAGTGAGCGGGAGGGACTCCTACTGACGCTCGATGCCGAAGAGGGAATGATCGCCTCAGTTGACCCCGACCGCCTGGCCCAGATACTGGCAAATCTGATCGAGAACGCGATCAAATTCGCGAATACCACCGTCAGCGTTTCACTGAAATCCGGGTCCACAGGTGGTGCGCCAGGGCAGAGCTGGCGGATCGAGGTCCGTGATGATGGACCAGGAATCGATCCGATCGATCTCCCCCATGTCTTTGAGCGGCTGTACACATCCGACCGCCGTCCGACCCGTCAGATCGGCTCCGGCCTTGGGCTCACCATCGTAAAAGAGCTGATTGATGCCATGGGAGCAACAGTCGAGCCGACGACCTCGTCGGCTGGGACCACCTTCGTGGTGACACTTCGAAACTGACCACTTCCCTGTTTGCAGCAGCTGCAATACTGTAGTTGAACCCGCGTTCTCCTTAAGGAATCGTCGATTGCTGTCGACCATGAATGACGGTTGGCTGGTAACGGCACTTCTTCGCCAACTAGACCACCAGTTGACGCGGCGGATGCCGCGTACGAAAGAGGAGAATTTTGATGAAGCGATTCATGGGTTACGCAATGGTTTCGGTGCTGCTGTTGGGCGGTGTCGGCGCATGCAGCAAGGACAAGGCCGCCGACACGACCGTGACGGCCGTGACCGCGGCACCGGCCGACACCGCCGCAGCAGACACCGTTGCGGCCGGCACGGCTGCCGCAGATACGGCTGCCGCAGGCACTGCGGCCGCTGACACCGTTGCGGCTGCAGGCACCGTTGCGGCTGCAGGCGGCGGCGACGCGGTCGCCGCGTTCTGCACGCAGGCCGACACCGTGGCCAAGAAGTTCAAAGAAGTCATGGCCGACCCCAGCAAGGGCGATGTCGCAGCATTGACTGCCGAGGCTCAGAAGCTGACCGCGACAGCCGCGACGCTCTCCGGCTCGAATGCCGATCAGGCCGCAAAAGTCAGCGAGTGCGCCCAGAAGATGGCCAAGGCGATGACACCCGGCGCCTGACCGAACCGCGCCTGACCAGCGCAACCGTACGACTGCCTCGGCCGTCGCCCTCCCGCGAGACGCGGGCGGGTGACGGCCGAGCCGCGCCCCTGCTGTGCATCGCTATCGCGGCGGCAGCGTGGTGCTGACGACAGGAACCGGCACCAGCGAGATGGGTGGCGCGGGCACGGTCGCGGCGCCCGCGGGCACGACGACGGCCGGAATGCTGGCCAGAGCGGTAGGCCCCGGGACCGTCGCGATGGAGACCTCGACAGTGGTCGTGGTCGGCAGCGCAGCACACGACGGAGGTTCGAGATGGGCCTGCTCCCCGGTCGCCAGCGTGACATCGATCGCGGATGAACCGACGGCGTTGCACGACAGTGTGAACAGCGCTCGTCCCTGGGCATCGCTCAGGCGCTGTTCGAGCACGGCCGGCTGCAGCACACCCAATGGCGTGAGCGAGACGCCCACCCCGCTGAGCGGCGCAATTCCGGCCAGCCCATCGGGCCCCACGGCCGTCGTACTGAGCTGAACGACCAGGTTGACCAGCTGTCCGAGCATCGGGTTCCTCGGTGCGATCGCCCACTGGACGTCGGTCCCGCCAAACTTCTTCACCTGGAGATCCAGCGTCGTGGTGCCCGACGCGAACACGACCACGTTCTGGGTGCCGGCGACATCGGGTGACCGCCATGCCCGCACCCGAAGCCGACCTCCTTTGATCCGTGGCGCCGTGTACCGGCCGCTCTTGGTGCTGACCACGTCCGAGCTGGCCACCTGATCGCCGACGATGCGCTCGATGTGCACCGTGGCTCCAGCGACGGGTCCATCGGGTCCGGTGACGACACCGGTGAGGGTGACGGTTCCCGGCCCGACAGACACGAGCGTTGTGGTCGTCGACGCATTGGGAACGGTCGGCAGCGAGTCCTCGGCGAGGCTGGCGCTCAGCGGTGAGGTCGTGGTCGGTTGCAGCGCCACGGTCGACGGCACGGGCGGCAGCACAACCTCCGTCGAGCGCTTGCATCCACCCAGCAGCGACGCTCCGACGGCGATGGCGACAGCGAACGCCGCCGCGCCGGGTCGCATCAGGGGCGCCTCGAGCTGAATCGGGGAACGCCCGTGGTGCCCTTGGCCGCTGGCGCCTTGTCGACCGGCACGGCGGCCGGGAGAGGCCCCACCATGACCCGGTCCAGGCCGGTGCCGCCGTTCGCGTCCCAGAGCACGTCCACTCTTGCCCCGTCGGCGACTTCACGCCGGACATACGCCAGCCCAATCGTTCGTCCGGTGTCGGGATCGAATGCCGCGCTGGTGAGCGTGCCGACGCCTTTGCCTTCGCGCTCGAGGCGACCGACGCCATCGGTCGGTACAGCCGCGCCATCGAATCGCAGGAGGCACAGACGCTTCGGGACGTTTCCGCCACGCGAGTCGATGCGCTCGACGAGCTCCTGCCCGACGTAGCAGCCTTTCGTGAAGTTGACCGCGACCGGGGTCAGGCCGGTCTCGTTGGGGATGGTCGACTCGGTGATCTCACGTCCCCAGCGAGGCAGGCCCGCGGCGATGCGTTCGGCCTCGGTGAGGCCCGGCCGTTCGACGCCCTCGGCCAGCGCGAGCGTGGCCTTCGTGCGGATCAGGTAGCGCTGCAAGGCATCGCGGACCGGTTGTCCGCCGCCTTCGTCGAGGACGAGCTCGAACGCATCCGCCTCGTCGTCACCCTTCGCGAGGCGGGTGATCGAGAAGAAGCCGACGACCTTGCCCTGCGGCTGGAGCAGGAACGACCAGCGCTCATCGCCTGGGCTCAGCGACGCAACATCCTGCGACACGAGGCTGTGCAGGAACTTCTGCGCGTCGGGTCCGGCGACGGTGAGGATGTCCTTCGGAACGGTGACGGTCATGCGCTCTCCGCTTCTGTACGTTGCTTCGCCAGCCGCATCCGACGGGCGGCGGGCACGGCCGCGAGCAGCGCGGCCGACTTGAAGAAGCACTCTTCGTCCTCGGCCTGCGGGTCGGAATCGGCCACGATCCCGGCACCGGCCTGCACGCTGGCCCGTCCGTCGGGGCCGATGAACATCGTGCGGATGGCGATGGCGGTGTCGAGGTTCCCCGAGAAGTCGCAATAGCCGACGACGCCCGCATACGGCCCTCGACGACACGGTTCGAGCGCGTCGATGATCTCCATGGCCCGCACCTTGGGTGCGCCCGATACCGTGCCGGCGGGGAACGTGGCCCGTAGGACATCGATCGGGCCGAGGCCCTCGCGCAGGGTGCCGGTGACCTGCGACGTGAGGTGCATGACGTGGCTGTAGTG
>JAYUDQ010000610.1:0-3980 GCA_043739745.1 Acidimicrobiia bacterium
ATCGGCGGGCGCAATCTATCAATGCTTCGCACCGGCATCTCCGGCGGGGCAGCGATCCCCGGCGAGGTGATCAGGGCCTTCGAGGACAAGTTCCCCGGCGTCGTCGTCCTCGAGGGGTACGGCCTGTCCGAAAGCGCAAGCACCACGACCTTCAACGTCAACGCGACGCAGCGGCGCGTGTTGTCGATCGGCAAGCCGATCTGGGGCGTCGATCTGAAGGTCGTCGACGAGCACGGAGCGATCCTCGACGCCGGCGAAGAGCACGTTGGAGAGATCGTCATCCGCGGCCACAACATCATGAAGGGCTACTACAAGAACCCGGCCGCAACCGCCGAAGCGATGCACGACGGATGGTTCTCCACCGGCGACCTCGGTTACCGGGACAGCGACGGCTTCTACTTCATCGTCGACCGCAAAAAGGACCTCGTTATCCGCGGCGGATTCAACGTCTACCCGCGCGAGATCGAAGAAGTGCTCTACGCACATCCTGCAGTCGCCGAGGCAGCAGTGATCGGCAAGCTCGACGAACGCCTCGGCGAAGAGATCGTCGCCGTCATCTCGCTCAAGCCCGGCATGTCGCTCAGGGCGGACGAAGTCATCGCCTACTGTAAAGAAAGGCTCGCCCCGTACAAGTACCCGCGCGAGGTGCGGATCATCGCCGACCTGCCCAAAGGCCCGACCGGCAAAATCCTCAAGAAGAACCTCCGCCTCGGATAGGCACGTGTGACCACGCCGGCTTGCGCCCGTCGGAGGTCGTGATGCTTCGAGTCCGATCCGCCGAGTTGCCGGCCGAAGGTCAGGCCCTGTTTGCCCTGCTCACCGAACGTTGCTGACCTGACTCCCCGTCGCTCCCCCATCTCCCCCTGGGTTTATCGGAGCGCTGGTACATGTTTGGTACACGATGAGCGATAAGCGCCGATCTCGGAGAGTGAACTCCGGAAATCAGTCGGCGGAGGGCTTGAGCTCGGCTCGCCGGGCAACGGTGATGCCGAGGGCGTTGGCGATGTCGCACAGTCTCATCAGTTGGGCGAGGCTGGCCGATCGGTCGTCGTTGGCTTCGGCGCGTTGGATGGGCCGTTCGGCAGGCCGATGCGATGGCCCGGCCCTCTGCGTGGAGATAGAATTGCGTCGTGACCGATGCAGCCGAGACACTCCTGGAGCAAGCACTGACGCTTCCGGTCGAGGATCGAGCGCTGCTCGCCTCAGGCCTGCTCGCGAGTCTCGACTCGGAGACCCTCGACGAGGCCGAAGTTGAGCGGCTGTGGTCGGCCGAGACCGAACGCAGAGCAACACAGCTGGAGGCAGGCGAGGCCGAGCTGGTGACGTGGGAGCACCTCGTCTTGCGCATCGACGAACGTCGCCCGTAAAACCAGACGGTGTGAGCCTGCCCTTCACGCTCCATCCGCTCGCCGAGGCTGATGTCCTCGGCGCATGGGAATGGTACGAGCAGCAACAACCGGGTCTGGGCGACCGCTTCGTCGCGGCGGCTGGCGCGGCGATCGCATGGGCTTGTCGCTCGCCGAACGTCGGAACACCCGCGATCCACGACGACGAGGGTGACGTCCTCGAGCGAAAGGTCGCCACCGCCGGCTTCCCGTATGCCGTGCGCTACCGAGTGACAGCCGGACAGCTCGTCGTCATGGCCGTCTACCATCAGCGCCGCCGCCCAGACTTCGGAGCCGGCTTGAGGTGACCGAAGCGGACATCTCTTTCGATGAACCGGGCGAACCCAAGACCGGGCCGCGCAGTGTGCCGATCCCCCCGGTGCTCGTCGCGATGCTGCGCGAATGGACCGAACAGAAGGACCTGGCAGCGCCGGAGCGCCTGCTGTTCCGCACTCGCAACGACACCCGCCCGAGCGGATCGAACTGGGCACGGGCATGGCATCGCGCCCTCGAATCGGTCGGCCAGAAACCGATGACAGCGCGTCTACGACTGCCGACACGCCGCGGCAACGACGTGGCTGCGCGCCGGCATGCCCCTCGGCGAAACCGCACGCCGCCTCGGGCACAGCGTCGAGACACTCGTGTCCACCTACGTCGGCGCCTTGGACGATGAGGAACAAGTCGGCAACCAACGAATCGACACCATCCTCAAGTAGCCGTTCAAGGGCGAAGTCGTCTGAGCCTGCTCACTCCCCGACAAGGCCAGGACACCGATAAACGAAATGTAACGACCACCTCGTTACATTTCCTCCGACTTGGATCCGCTCGACGATCCGCACCTCCCTCACGCGCCAGATAACGCCGGCTCGGCGTGTGGTTATGCGGGTGATCGCGAGCGTTCTTGCTGCTGGTCGTCGCGCGTTCTGTACGTTCGTCCACGACCGGCCGATTTCGTCGACGGCACCCTGCAACATCGCTTCGATGTAGATCCGCTCACGAGCCGAGGGCGGGTGGCGACGTTTGGCGTCGAGGAGTTCGGTGTTTCGGCCAGCTCACCAGTCGAATCGACACCGATCAGTCACGGTGTTGGCGTAGCGATCTGCTCCACCAGTTCCAGCACCGCAGCCTCATGAGCGGCGACCGTCGGGGTGAAGCTCGGCGCTTTGTTGAATCTGGCCGTCCAGCATCCGGACGGTGCCGGGCAGCATCTTCGGGTCGAGCCATCAAGAACTCTGTCAAACGGAGAGGTCGGCGCTGACAGCGGTGTCGTTTTGGAGGTCGCGGAGTTGATCGAGCACGGCGGCCCGTAGCGGTCCGCGCCGCGTCACCGATCGGTGCGCCTATCACCGCAACGCGCAACTCCGGCTCGCGGTGATCTTCATCATCACCGTCAAACTCGTCAAACCCGCCGAGCGCAACAACGCCATCACCCGACGCCCTACTGACGCGCTCCCAGGCAAATGACCGATGGTGCATCCGATCGACCCGCATTCAGGCAGATCTGTGTTACGGATCCGCTGTTGGCGCCCATCTATGATGCGCTTTGTGGCCGATCAACCCGAGTTCGCTGCCTTGTTGGCAGGACCGTGTCCGGCGGTGCTCACCACCTATCGATCCGACGGGTCGGCGTTGACGTCACCCGTGTGGGTCGGCCTCGGCAGCGGGGCGTTCGAGATTGTCATGACCGTTCGCGATGGCAAAGTGCGCAACCTCCAGCGAGATCCGCGATGCCTGCTGGTGATCTTCGAAGCGATCCCTCCGTTTCGGGGTGTCGAAGCGCGCGGGAACGCCGAGATCGAGACGGGCGAACGGGTAGGTCACGTGCGTCGCATCATCGCCTCGCGCTATCTGGGCGACGAGGCTGGAGATCGGTTCACGACCTCACGAGCGGACGTGCCGAGTGTGATCGTGCGTGTCGCAAGCGCGGAAGCGAGGACTTGGGACCTTTCCGCGATCGTGGCGAACTGAAGAGGAGCTGAGCGCGCTGACGCTGGAGGCACGTACAGGCGCAGAGGTGGGCCGCCGATCATCACTCACGGTTCGTCGTGAGGCTCGGGGTGATCATCGCCGCATTCCGGCAAATCTGAATGCTCCAGTGGGAGTCGGTCCCCCGTCATCGAGCTGGACCGTGTCGAGAGTCGACAGTCCCACGGTCGCGTGACGACGTGCTCCGGATGCCCGCCCGACGCTCACGACGCCAGCGTGTTCCACCGCGCGGAATGCCGAGTTGCCGGCCGCGGGGACGGCGGGACGCCGTTCATGTCTACTTCGACGCGGCAAAGTTGCCGGGCGACGCGAGGGCGCACCAGACGGGCGTCGCCGGCCTGCCAGCTCTGAACATGTGATCGTTGACACCGGAATTGCCGATCGCCGCTCGACTCTTCCCGTCTGTGATGTCGGGGGAGAAGAAATCGACGATCCGCCGGCATGAGTCCGAATTCATCCGGGCTTGATGCGGTACGTATGTGTCGACGGCGCCGACAGGACCACAATCGTGAGTGTCGTGCGGGTGACGAGCATGCCGCTCGTCGAAGCCGCCGGATTCCTTGGCATGGAGGCCGATTGGCCTCCTGGTGTCATGCTTGAGGGCATGCG
>JAYUDQ010000611.1:0-3948 GCA_043739745.1 Acidimicrobiia bacterium
GCTCCGGTCAGCGCGGCCTCGGTCGCCTTGACCGCGGCAAGGATCATCGGGGCCACGACCGGGAAGTAGAGCAGCGGCAGCAGGGTCTCGCGGACGCGCAGGCCGGCGGACAGCGCGCCGTACGCGGTGCCGACTGCGGACAGGCCGATCGTGGCCAGCGTGCAGGTGAGCAGCAGCAGCAGCGGGCTTCGCAACTCGGCCTGATAGAGGATCACGACACCGGCGCCCAGGATGACCTCGAGCACCAGGAGCTGCAGGGCGATGGCGGCGGCCTTCCCGAGGAAGATGCCGGCCGGGTCGAGCGAGCTCATGCGCAGGCCCTCGCGTCCCCCATCGGCCGTCTCGATGGCGAAGCTGCGCTGCACGGCGAGCAGGGCCGCGAACAGGACCGCCAGCCAGAACAGCCCGGAGGACACGACCGAGGCGGCGATGTCGCCGATGCTGGTGCGCAATACACCGGCCTTTGCGGCACGGGCGATGGCGGCCTTGGCGTCGGCGGTGACGGCGTCCGCCTGCGACGGATCGCGGACGACAAGGCTGTCGAGCGCGAACGCGAACAGCACCAGGATCAGCAGCGCGAACGGCGCGACCTGTGAGGTGGTCACCTTCGAGCGGGCCTCGATGCGGAGGTCCTTGCCGGCGACGAGGCGCGCGTCACGCCACATGGCTGGTCACCACCCCTCGGGTCGCAATCCGGACGTTGCCTGCGGCCGGCACGTCGTCGATGACATGCCCGCCCGCGACGGTGACGAGGCGGGTGGCGAGGGCGCCGGCGCGTTCATCCTCGTGGGACGCCAGGAGCACCGTCGCTCCTCCCGCGGCAGCCTCTCGCACGATGTCGTCGAGGAGGTCGCGGGTGTCGCGATCGAGGTTGGCATGGGGTTCGTCGAGCAGCCACAGCCGCGGCCGGCGGGCGAGGACGAGGGCGAGCGACGTCCGGCGGCGCTGCCCTGCCGAGCATGACGCGACCGAGAGCCGGGCGAGACGCCCGTCCAGACCGAGCCGCGTGAGCACGCCGGGTACAGCAGCCGGGTCGCCGCCGTGGGCCCGGACGGAGAAGCGGACGTTGTCCTCGACGCTGAGGTCGTCGTAGAGGAAGCCGGCGTGGCCGAGGAGCCCGACCTCGCGGCGGACATCGCGCCGTTTGGTGCCCAGGTCGAGGCCGAGCACGCATGCAGTGCCGGACCTGATGCCGAGCAGGCCGGCACACACTTTCAGCAGGGTGGTCTTGCCGGCGCCGTTGGGTCCACGTACCAACACGATCTCGTTCGCGTCGCAGCGCAGGTCGAGGCCACTGAGGGCGGGGAAGGCGCCGAGCATGGCGACCACGTCTCGGAGATCGACCGTTGGTGCTGCCGAGGCTTCGGTCATTCGTTCACGGTCGGTTCCAACGCTCCACTCGGCCGGAAAGGCTACCGGTGCTGGTGGCCTGTGCAATCCCGTGGTCGCCTGGCCTTGGATGCGGTCGACCTCGACCCTCAAGGGGCGGGTCCGGGACCCGACCCTCAAGGGGCGGGTCCCGGTGCTCGATACGGTTGGGTGATGTCGCCGCGCCGCCTCCTCGCCGGACTGGGCCGGACGCTCATCACCACCGGTGTGCTCCTGTTGCTCTTCGTGGCCTATCAGCTCTGGGGCACTGGCATCGCCGAGGCTCGTGACCAGCGAAAAGGGCTCACCACGTTCGAGGCGCAGCTGGCTGAGATCGGCGTCACGCCGCTTGCCGGCGACGGCACGCCCTCACCGGCCGACCCGGCCTTCGATCCCGATCCGAGCACGGTCGCGGTGCCTGATGTCACGGAACCTGATGTCACCGAGCCGATCGTGACGGCGCCGATCGTGACGGCGACGATCGCGGCCGAGGATCCGCTGGCCCCGGCAACGGTTGCGCCGTCGTCGACCGCACCGGTGGCAACGACGTCGACGCTGCCCCGGGTCCGCGCCGGACGCTCGCAGATGCGCAAGCCCGCCGCAGGCAAGACGCTCGGACTGTTGGTCGTGCCCCGCATCAACGTCCGCAAGGTCGTGGTCGAAGGCTCGGACAAGGAGAGCCTGAAGGCCGGACCGGGCCACTACGCGTCGACGCCGTTCCCCGGTCAGCCCGGCAACGCCGCGATTGCGTGCCATCGCACCACCTACGGAGCGCCGTGCTTCAACCTCGACCTGCTCCGCAACGGCGACCCGATCTTCGTACAGACGCTCCAGGGCAGCTTCCGGTACGAGGTCGAGCGCACATGGAAGGTGAGCCCGAAGGACACGACGGTGCTGGCGCCCACTCCAGGCCAGAACGTGCTGACCCTCACCACGTGCGACCCGAAGTACAGCGCGGCGCGGCGCCTCATCGTGCGAGCACGTCTGGTGGGGCCGGCCGCGGACTCGGACTTCTTCGTGGCGCCGGAGCCGGTCGTCACCACGGTGCCGCCGGCCACGATTTCGTCGACCACGATTTCGTCGAACGCAGTTTCGCCGACTGCCGTAGTCACAACCTTGGTCGGTGTCAGCGGCGCGACGACCCTGCCATCGCCGTCGACTTTTGCGCCGACCATCGTCACGGCCGACTCCACCGAGGCCGCATCGCTCGGCACCCAGATCGACCCGGGCGGAACCGGCCCGATCTGGACGATCAGCTGGTTCCGCGGTCATCGCAGTACGTGGATGTCCACCCTGGCGTGGGCGATGGTATGCGCCGTCATCTGGATCGCCGCCTGGCGCCTCGCCCGCCAGCGCCGTCTCCCCGCCCGGATGCTGGTCTACGGGCTCGGGTTCCTGATCCTGTTCCTGCCGACGCTGTACCTGTGCTTCGAGAACCTCGCCCGGCTGCTCCCGGAGAACCTGTAACCGCGACGGCCGGAGCACGGCCGGAATCGAGGCCGCAGACCGAAGGTAACGTTGTCGCTTCCATGGTGCTTGCGCTGATCGCCGTCCTCATCGGGGGTGCCGGGGGGCTGGCCGGGGGTGGCCGCGTCGGGAACATCGAACGGGTCGACCTCCGATTCCTCGCGCTCCCCGCGGTGTGGGTCGGGCTAGGGGTCTGGGCCCGGCGGGGTGACGGATCGCTGCGCTTCGCCGCGCTACTGGTCTCGATGGTGTGCCTGCTCGCCTTCCTGGTGCTGAACGCCGTGCGGATGCCGGGGCTCTGGCTCGTGGCCTTCGGCATCGGCCTGAACCTCTTCATGACCGCGAACAACCACGGCATGCCGTACGACCCCAGCGCGCTGGAGAAGGCCGGGATCGTCCCGTCGACGTACGGCGCGGTCCCGAAGTCCACGGTCGCCGCCCACCCTGAGCGTTCCGGTGACCAGATGGTGATCCTGGGCCAGGTCATCCCCATCCGGCCGCTGCGGTCGGTTGTGTCCTTCGGTGACCTCTTCGTCTCCTTCGGGCTCGGTGCCGCGACCATGAATGCGCTCGTGGGCAGCGGCTCGTCCCGGCGCGACGCGGTCGGGCGCCCCCGGCACCGGCGAGGGGCGGCCGCAGTGGATCCTTCGCTGCCGGTCGCGAAGGCTGCGCAGGCAATGGTGGCGTCGGAACGCGTGCAACACTCGGAGTCGCCCTTCGACGATCCCGAGATCCTGCACGTCGTCGCGCTGCTCGATGACGGGCGGGCCGTTCTCGACCTCACCGCGGCGAGCGACGCGGCCACGGATGTGGTCGAGCTCTCGGCCCGTCACGCCGTGCGCCAGGCGCTCGAGCGCCATGGTCTGCCCGGCACACTCCTGCGGACCGAACCCTCCGACCGGCCGACCTGATTCATCCGACATGATGGAGACGTGCCCGACACGAAGCCACCCACCGACGATGTGGTGCTGAGCGACCCGATCCTCATCCGGCGGGCTCAGATCGCCCGTCTCGTCGACATCGGCCAGAAGTTCGGCTACTCGCTCTTCGGGGTTGCCATCGTGGCCTTCGTGGTCACCAAGATCGACGAGCCGACGAGCCTCCTGACGACGA
>JAYUDQ010000612.1:0-3937 GCA_043739745.1 Acidimicrobiia bacterium
GCTGCAGCTGCGACCGCCAGCCGGCGGGCGTCCGCCTGGCCCGCCGCCGTGAGCGGCGAGTCGAGCCGCCCTTGCCGGCGCCGGGTCAAGTTCCACTCCGTCTCTCCGTGCCGACCGATGAACACCTGGTGGGGGCCGATCGATGCTTGATCCATCAGGCGCCCTGCTTCGGGTTCTGCGGATCGATCGAATCGCTCACGAGCATCCGCGAAGCTGCCACCCGGCAACCCTCGCACGGGATGGCGGCCCGCCTCCTCACCTCACGACACAGCTCTTCACGGTCGACCGCAGGCGCAGCGGGCATTGCGCTCCATGGTGGAGCTTGCGAGCGATGCTCGCCTCCTGTTGCCCGGCCGCCTTGAACATGCCGCTGAGGTCCGAGTTGCCCTTCAGTGCGGACGGCTCACCCGCCAAGGCAAGCTCGACGCACCGAGACGCGATTCTCGTCAACGAGACTCGGAGCGACTCGACCTCGGACGCCGCATGGGTGCGCGACTCAGGGTGACTCGCCGCGAGTGGCGCGAACAGGCTCACCGTGGAGTCGAGCGTCTCGCAGGCGTGCTTCATTCTCAGCGGGTCCGGCACCGCCTTCGAGCCGTCGACCGTCGGCACGATCTCGGCCTCCGGTACGCCGAGCTCTGCCGGCAAGAACCGGAGCGCGATCACGTCGTTCACCTGCGCGACAACCCCCACCACCTCGTCGTCCCACGCTTGAACGGCCGCTGGGGTTGACGCACATCCGGCGGCGACCATCACAACAAGAGCGACCCACCCGCAAGCACCCGACTGCGCCCTGCTCGTTGTCACGGTTGCCAGCCGCTTGCTGCAAACATGGGAAAGCTCAGACGACCCGTGGCCAGCCGTACTGCCGCAGAGCCGTCCGTGTGCGCGAAGGCCAGGCGGACGTCGGTGCTGCTCGGGCTGGTGATCGGGATGTAGCCGAAGGCGATCGACCGGCCGTCGGTGCTGAACGAGGGTGCGGCGGGAGCAACAAGGGTGCCTTCACGTCCGGCGCGACATGCGGCTGCGGGATCCGGCTGACCGGCCGATCCGCGACAACCCGCCGCGACGATGACCAGCACCACGATGAAGCGTCGGGCGATCTGCGACATGCGTCCTGCGCGGCGCGTCCGCTGGTGCATCGTCGGGATCACCTGGATCATCGTCGCACACCCCTGCAAACGCCTGGCCTGTGGACGCCACGCAAGACGTCCTCCGCCAGATACGGAAGCAGATCTTCTCCTCGAACGCTACTTCTGAAGAACCTCCGATATTCTCGGGGCATGGGTGTCATCGAGCGACCGTTCTCCGATCTGTTGCGCCATCCGAAGGATGTCGCCGGTGACGTCGAGGCGGGCGACGTGCTGTTGCGGCGCCGCGACGAACCAGACCTGCGGCTCAGTCGTGCGGACCGCGACGCCGACAGGGTGGAAGCGGTCGGTGCCCTCGCCCGAGCACTGCGCAACCTCGCCGAGCACCACCCCACCGCGCTCGCCGCCTCGATCGGTGACGCGTTCCCCTGGGTCGAGCTCCTCCCCAAAGTTGACCGGGCACTGTTCGTCATCGAGCTCACGCGTGTGCTCGCCGGCGCCGGGGCGCTCGACAGCTACTGGCCGTTCAGTCAGCTCATCCGCGAGTGGAAGGCCACCGCCGAGATCCACGCCGACCCCACACTCGCCCGCCGGCTCCGACGCCCGCTCGACGCAGACGGCGCGGCCGTCCCACCCGTCGCCAGCTAGACACGGTGCCGAAGCGCAAAGAGCGTGTCGCTCCGCCACCCCGGGCTGGTGGCTGGGACTTCCGCTTCGCCACGAGCGACGCGGTCACCGGCTGGGAGCAGGTCTGCTCGGCCGCACCAGCGAACGCCCGGACAGCATGGGAGCGCATCACGACCGACGCCCGTGAACGGACTGAACGCCCGCACCGTTGCGAGGCAACTCGGAACACGCCTCGTGAACGGGGAGACGCTCGAGCAACGGCGGTGCGAGGTCACCAGCGGCGGCAGGCTCTGGTACTGCATCGACGACGAACACCAGACCGTGTGGCTCACCGACGCAACCGTCGGCCACCCAAGGCGACCGAGTAACCCACCGCCGCCCCGGGGAACGACCGCCTCGCGCCCCCCGCCTCGCCCCCGACTGCATGGATGGGCGAGATCCGGAATCCTCGGCCGAAGACGGCTCGTGTGGCCCACCGGCCACCCTGACCACCCGACAGTGCGTCAGTGGGCAGGGCCGTCCGTCGCTTGGTCAGACGCGCGACCATCGAAGTGAACCTGGCATCAAATCGAGGACGGTGCGGGTTCCTGACGACCAGGCGATGGGATCCGAACTCGGGAACGGATGAGCGCACCTCGCGCAGGCCGGCATGCGCGAAGACCGACGACGCCGACGCGGGTACGAATACTGGTCGGCGCGATGCGTCGACAGACCTGGTGTCAAAGGCTGCGCTGCGACGCAGGTCATACGGCTTCAAATGTGGTTCCGCTGCGACGCGCACGATGCCAGCGCAGGTCGGCCGGTCAGTGCAGTGAGCCCGACCGGCGAGCCCTGCGCAGGCGTACGAGGAGCCGAACGTTCAGGCTCATCGCGATGACCATGGTCGCAAACCCGACCACGAGGCTCGCTGCGATCGGCGCAGCGACCCACGCAGGGATGCGATGTGCGTCGCGTGCCAGCCGGGGCACGTTGAACGGCAGCAGGGGGATGAGCCAGGCGTGGCTGGCGAACGCGATCCATGCGGTGCGCTCGAGGGCTCGGCGATCTGCCACCGGTGGGAGCTCACCGCCGCGCTGTGCCGATCGGAAGGCGTCCGAACGAAGGACACCGAAGTGGTCTCCGAGCAGGCGGACCGGGTTGACGTCGAGTCCGGTCTTCACGCCGGACCCTGCGTGCCGACGGCGATGAGCGTCCGCCACGCCCGGAACGCGACGAGCGGCCCGACGGGCACGAACAGCACCCGCAGCGGAAGCATCGCACTGGCATGACCGACGATCGACGTGACCACGACGAACGCCCATGCGGCACCGCTCACCACGCCGGCCACGATCTGATGGCAAGCGGTGCTGAGGCGCCGTTCGCGGTCGACTTCGGGCGATGGACACACCGCGACTGCCGACTTCGGTCGTGCTCCCAGCATGCACGCCAGGGTACTCAGGACGGAGGCCTCATCTCGCCTCGGCCAGGACGACCACGTCTTGGCGGCCTATCGGGACCGACCTTCGCCGAGCCCACATCGGCGAGACATGCCAATCGGTGACGAGCAGAAGTGTCACTCGTCGTGCTTCTCATCAGCATCGAGATCGTGTCTTCGCTCCCACTGACGGATCGTGACCGCGCATCGCGATAGCCGAGGGCGAAAAGTCGGCGTCCTCGCCGTAGGTCCTCCGTGACCTTGCGGAGGTAAGTTTCCCGCTGATCTCGGCGATGCTCCGCTTGACCATCACGATGGCTCGGTCGAGGTCGAGGTTGTTCCTCCGCAGCCCTGCCACCTCTACTCGGCGGTTCCCGGTCGTCGCAGCCACGAAGAAGGTTCGGGCGTACTCGGGCCTCGTGGATGGATCTTGGATTTTCGGCGCTGCCGGTGCTCCAGCAGGGCACCTACGCCGAGAAGCCCTTGTGTTTGCTGGTGGGGCGGGTGGGGCTCGAACCCCACGACCCAAGGATTATGGGCCTCCGCGCGGGACCGCTAGTTTGAATAACTCTCAATTTCAACAGTGAACGAGAGAGGGGCAGATCCGGACGCAATCGGTCCAGGTCACGCACTCTGCTTCGAACTCGCGAGCGCCGTACTCAAGGCTGCAGCATCTCGATCGAGTTGCTCCTCCGGAATCGTGAATCGCGACGAACCTGCGAGCGGCTTTCCTGGGCGTGCATCGTCGATGAAACGGGCCTCGATGTGGGTGTGCAGGTGCGGAATGGCGTTGCCAAGCGTCTCA
>JAYUDQ010000613.1:0-3933 GCA_043739745.1 Acidimicrobiia bacterium
TTGCGGTCAACAACGGTCACTCGAAAACAGCGGCTGAGCTGGGAGAACGTCTCTGACCAGGACCTGTGCCGGAAAAGTCACGGGGGTTCGATTCCCCCCCAGCAACACACCCTCCAGCATCGATCCAACGCTCACGAAGCCCCTGCTCAACGGTGTCCCCCAGCGGTGAGGGCGGCAACAGGGCGGATGAGCACACGCTGACGTCGTGCAACGAGGTGTCACGGCCACCGCGTCAGGTTCGGATCTTCACCTGATCGGGCCCATCGGCGGCACAGATCGTGCCGTCGCTGACGCGCCCCCCTGGGCGGTCGCGACCGGGAGGCTCTCCACGGTCGGCGTCACTTCGCGTGAGAGGGCTGAGCACCGTCAGCCGCTACGTTCCAGCGTGACCGTGTACGTGCCGACGGGTTGGCCGTCGTCGTCGAAGGTGAAGCGATTCTCGATGGTGCCCTCGAAGCCGGCGAACGCACCGGTCCCGTCGCTTACGGTCCCGGACTCCACGGTCTCCTCGCCGATGATGTGCGTTTCGGGAACCGTCGTCGTGACGATGAGCGTGCCGCGGCCGACGCCCTTCAGTGATCCGCTGAACGTCCCGATGGTCTCGAACTGGGTGAAGGTCCCCGCGCCGCTGTCGACGAGCATCGAGCCCTGGACGCTGACCGTCCCCGTCAGGTCCCCGACGAGCTGATAGGTCGCCGTGAACGGCAGTGGGTCGTCCGGTCCGGAGCTGGCACCGAAGACCGGGGCCGGTGAAGGCGGAAGGTCACCTCGGGCCACGATTCGCTCGATGGCGCCCGGTTGGACAGTCGCCGCCACCTCGGCGTCCGTGGTCGTCGACACGGCTCCCGCGGCGACTGAGACCGTCGATGACGAGGCCGCGGTGACCGAGATTGTCGGCGGTGAGGCCACGTTGACCGGGATCGTCGACAGAGAGGCTGGGGCGACGGTGGTCGCCGACGTACGTGCGGCGTTGGTCGCGCCGGGAGCAGGCCAGCGCGGACAGGTTGCTCGGGGGCTGCCGCCGATGTAGGTCGCCCATTCGTCCGCGGAGAGGTTCCGCCCCGCAGCCAGGCAGGCGCGGTCGAACAAAGTGTCCGGGTCGAGACTCAGCTCGACGATGGCGCCGTCCCGCTGCAGCAACATCGAGTCGCCGTGCGGCAGGATCTCGCTGTCGGAGCCGTCGCCCAGGTCGATGGGCGGACCGATGGGTGCGTGGGTGGCCACGTCGTAGAGCCGTAGGTGGCGGCTCGCGTCGACCACCTTGAGCAGCGACCCGTCGGGCGCGAGGGCGACGGCTGACCCGGGTGGCGCAGCGATGACCGACCCGAGCAGCGCCAGCGTGGTCGCGTCCCTCAGCCGGATCGTGCCGTCGAGGCCGCTCACGGCCAAGACGTGCCGTCGCTGGTCGATGGCCAGCTGGTAGCCGGCGAACGGCTGGTCGACCAACCGGCCGTCGCCGAGATCGAACACCCGCACGCCCTCGGTTCCCCCGACGAGGAGGCGTTCGCCGTCCGGGCTGATGACGAAGCTGCCGATGGTGCCGGGTACGTAGTCGATCGCGACTTCGTCACTCCGGTGGACGTCCGGGCTCACCCAGAGCCGGTGAGCGTCGCCGCGGTACCGGACCACGACCAGGTCGCCGAGCTGGTCGGTCGCCGCGAGCTGTCCGCGGAGGCGGGACGGACTGGGCGTGTCGATCGCGAAGGGTTCGGAGGGTTGCACGACCTCGTCGACCGAGTACGCCATGTGGGCGTCCTCGGTCACGACTGCGAGGTGGTAGTCCGGGGTGAACGCCATCGACGGCAGGTAGCCCGAGGGCAGATCGACGTGGGTCAGGTCGCCGCTCGCGAGGTCGAGCTCGGTCGGCCCGGACGGGTCGAGCCGGCCGTCGCTCGCCGAGAGGACTGCGTAGCTGCCGTCCCGGTTGAAGATCGGTCCACCCACCGACAGGAGTGAATCGGTCAGATGGTGGAAGGCTGCGCCACCGCCGCCGAGCGACCACAGGGCGAGGCGGGACCGTGCGCAGGAGCCAGCCGCGAGATACCGGCCGTCGGCGGAAGAGACAGCGACACACGGTGGCCCGGTTTGCGTATCGAAGCTCTCGGCGTCGGGCGCGCCTGACGCCAGATCGAACCGACGGAGCACGCCGGTGACATAAGGGTCGGCGACGATCACTGCGGCGTGACGAGGGTCCTCGGTGATCGCGCCGGCGACGGGCTGGGGCGTATCCCACACGGCCTGACCGGTGTCGGCGTCGTACGCCATGAGCTGCGCGTCGCCTTCGGCCGTCGCCCCACTGACCACCAGGGTGGCGCCACCGTCGACGAACCGGACGGAGACCGGCGCCGGGAAGTCGCTCCCCAACGTCCGCAGGCGCCGACCGGTGTCGGGGTCCCATTGCTCGATCGTCCCCGAGCCGGAAGCAACGTACAGGTCGTTGCCGCGCCACGCCACCACTCCGGTCAGGTTGGTCTCGATCCCGCCGGGTCCGATGGGCGGAGCCGTCGTGCAGCAGGGGGCCGACGCCCGCACCAGCACCTCGCCGCTGCGCAGGTCGAGCACGGTCACGGTGGGCGAGCCGGTCGAATCGTTGACGAGCGCCGCCTGCCGGCCGTCGGCGCTGACCGCCCAGGAGGTGAGCGTGCCTTCCAGGGCCTGGGCGGGGAGGCGTACCGCGCCCGTGGTGGCATCGATGCCAACGATGTCGGCGGCGGCGAACAGCACCAGCAACCCGTCAGGCAGCCACTCCACACCACGTAGCGACGAGCGGTAGGAGAACACCGGGAACGGCAACTCCCGCTTGAGATCGCCAGTGACGACGTCGACGATCCGCACCACCTTCGCACCGGAATCGGGCACCGCCAGCTGGGTGCCGTCCGGCGAGAACGCCGGGACGTCTCCGGCCCGGAGGCTGCTGTTGAGCGTCGCCCGCGGAGCGTTGGGATCGCCCTCGTACCGGAGGAAGGCGGCGTCGGTGAGCAGGGCCGTGGCAAGGGCGTTGGCGCTGGCCACCCCAGGTTCGCGGCGAGCCGCCTCCGCGGCCAGAAGTAATGCGACGTTGCGGTCCGTCGATGCCAGGCTCCGCGCGTCGGCAAGTAGGCGGGCCTGGGTGGCGGTGGCAGCGCTCCGGTCGGATCGTCGGCGCTGCTGCAGCGCGAAGGCACCAGCCAGGAGGGCCACGACGAGGAGCACCGCCGTCGCGGCGAGGACCCGGCGGAGTCGACGGTTCTGGCTGACCTGGGCCGCAGCGTGCTCGTCGGCCCGCCGGCGCTCACGATCGGCGAGAACGTGGCTCGCCTGCAGGAACTCCTGCTCGCCGTGCGTCAACTTCAGCGAGCGGGCCACGTCGTCCGCTGCGGCGAGACGGGTGCCGCGCAAGAGCGTCGACTCGTCTGCCGGGTCCATGCGCCACTCCGTGGCGCCCACGCTCAGTCCCCGGCGCACCCGGAGGATGTCGCGATCCTCGTCGATCCAATCGACCAGCCGTGGCCACTCGCGCAGCAACGCCTCGTGGGCGACCTCGATGGTGGGTTCTCGGGTCACCGGATGGTGGTCGGTGACGAGCAGCCGGCTGGCGCGATATGCCTCGATGACCCCAGGGTCGACATCGGACAGCTCCTCGAGGGTGGCCCGCCGACGCAGGTCGTCGGCGTCGTCACCGGCGGTCACCAGCTGAGTGAAGAGCCGACGCACATCGGCCCGCCGGTCGGCCGCGGTCGCGTCGTAGAGGGACTCCGCCCGCCTGGCGATCGCGCCACCGATCCCACCCAGTTCCTCGTAGGCCTCCAAGGTGATGGTGGCGTTGCGCCGTTGCTCGAACAACTCCGTCAGCGCGAATTGCAGAAGGGGCAGCGCGCCGGGCCGGCTGACCACATCGCCGACCATCGTCGGCACCAGGTGGGGCTCGAAGCGGACCCCGACCCGTTCTGCGGG
>JAYUDQ010000614.1:0-3932 GCA_043739745.1 Acidimicrobiia bacterium
GAGGATGTTCTGCGTGGAGCGGTAGTTCTGGTCGAGCACGACGATGGTCGTGTCCGGGAAGGCCTGCTCGAACTCGAGGATGTTGCGGATGTCGGCGCCGCGAAATCTGTAAATCGATTGGTCACTGTCGCCCACGACAGTCACGTTGTGGTGCTGTTCGCCGAGCAGGAGCACGATCTCGTTCTGGGCGCGGTTGGTATCCTGGTACTCGTCGACGAGCACATGCCTGAAGCGGCGCTGGTAGTGCTGCAGCACGTCGGGTTCCTGGCGCAGCAGCTTCACGGTCTGCATGAGCAGGTCGTCGAAGTCCATCGCGCTCGCGGCGAGGAGGCGCTTCTGGTACTCGGCATAGATGTCGCCGATGCGCCGCTCGTAGATGTTCGCCGCACGCTGCTGGTATTCGGCTGCATCGACGAGGTCGTTCTTCGCCGCGCTGATGACCGCATGCACGCTGCGGGGTGGGAACTTCTTGGGGTCGACGTTCAGGTCGCGCAGCACGTACTGGGTGAGACGCACGGCGTCGGACTGGTCATAGATCGTGAAGCTCTGGCCGTAGCCGAGCCGCTGCGCGTCGCGTCGAAGCATACGCACGCAGGCGGAGTGGAACGTCGAGACCCACATCTTCTCAGCGACGGGACCGATGAGCTTCGCCACGCGTTGGCGCATCTCGTCGGCCGCCTTGTTGGTGAAGGTGATGGCGAGGATCTCGAACGGCGAGACGTTGCGCACGGCGATGAGGTAGGCGATGCGGCTCGTGAGCACACGGGTCTTGCCCGAGCCGGCGCCGGCCACGATGAGGAGCGGGCCGGCATCGTGGGTGACACCGTCGCGCTGGTTCGGGTTCAGGCCCTCGAGGAGCTCGTCGGGCGTGGCACGGCGGAATCGGGTCTCCGACTGCGTGACCCGTTCGGCCAATGCCTGCGCCCGCTCGTAGATGTCCATGGCTTCTGTGCTCGCACTCGAGGCTGACCCTGGCGCGCCCGCGAGCGGCGGTGCGTCGAAGAGCGAGGGGCGGTCGGACATGACGAGCCAACCCTATGCTCGTGCGGGCGTGGCTGACGCTGGCGTGCCCGCCGGCCCGGGCCACGCTCGAGGCACCGTCCGGTTCACTCCCACTCGATGGTGCCGGGGGGCTTGCTCGTGATGTCGAGCGCCACCCGATTCACACCTTTGACCTCGTTGATGATGCGAGTCGAGATGCGCTCGAGGACGTCGAAGGGGATGCGGGCCCAGTCGGCCGTCATCGCGTCCTCACTCGTGACGGCACGAATGATGATCGGATACGCGTAGGTCCGCTCGTCCCCCATCACCCCGACGCTCCGTACGACGGGGAGCACCGCGAACGCCTGCCACAATTCGCGTTCGAGGCCCGCAGCGGCGATCTCCTCGCGCACGACGAGGTCGGCCGCGCGCACGATCTCGACCCGTTCACGGGTGACCGTGCCGACGATGCGCACGCCGAGACCGGGGCCGGGGAAGGGCTGGCGCCATACGATGTCGTCGGGCAGGCCCAGCGCAGTGCCGACGGCGCGGACCTCGTCCTTGAACAGGTCACGGAGCGGTTCGACCAGCTCGAAGTCCATGTCGTCGGGCAGCCCGCCGACGTTGTGGTGGCTCTTGATGGTACTGGCATGCCCACTGCCACTTTCGATGACGTCGGGATACAGCGTGCCCTGCACAAGGAACTTGGCGCCGTGGGCGGACAGCTTGCGGGCCTCCTCCTCGAAGATGCGGATGAACGTCTCACCGATGATCTTGCGCTTGCGCTCCGGGTCTGCGATGTCGGCCAGCCCGTCGAGGAACCGGTCGGCCGCGTTCACACGGACGAGCGGCACACCGAAGTGGCCGACGAACGTCTCCTCGATCTGCACGCTTTCGTTCGCGCGCATAAGACCGGTGTCGACGTAGACGCACGTGAGCTGTTCGCCGACCGCCTTGTAGACCATTGCCGCGGCGACGGCCGAGTCGACGCCGCCGCTGAGCGCGCACATCACTCGCTGACTACCCACCTGGCCGCGGATCTTCGCGACCTGCTCGTCGATGATGTTGTCGTTCGTCCAGTTCGGCCGGCAGCCCGCGACCTCGAACAGGAAGCGTTCGAGCACCCGCTGGCCATCCTCGGTGTGCATCACCTCGGGGTGGAACTGCACGGCGTGGATGCGCCGCCTGGCGTCGGCCATGGCTGCGTTGGCGATCTCGATCGTGGTTGCGGTGCCGACGAAGCCCGGCGGCAGACCGGTGACCGAGTCGAAGTGGCTCATCCAGACGTTGGTCGTAACGGCCCGGCCTTCGAGCACGGTCGTGGAAGGGTCGGTGACGGTGAGCAGTGTGCGCCCGTACTCACCGCGGCCGGTGTGGGCCACCTCGCCGCCGAGCTGCAGAGCGATGAGCTGCATGCCGTAGCAGATGCCGAGGATCGGGACCCCGAGCTCGTAGACGGCCGGGTCGATGACCGGTGCGCCGGCCACGTTCACGCTCGCCGGGCCGCCGGAGAAGATGATCGCCTTCGGGTGCTTCGCCGCCAGCTCGTCGGCCGTGATGGTGCTCTGCACGATCTCGGAGAACACGTGGGCCTCACGGACGCGGCGGGCGATCAGCTGGGCGTACTGGGCCCCGAAGTCGACGACCAGGACGGTGTCGTGGTGTGCGTCAGGGGCGAGCGGGTCGGCGGCGGGCACGGTAGCCATGAAGCGGACGATTCTACCGGCGGCTTGAAGTCGGGCGGTTTCGGCACAGATGCACCCCGAGCGTTCGGCGGCGACCTGGCGTTTTGCGCGGCGACCACCCAATTCACCTTGGTCACCTGTGCCGAAACCGCCCCGCTTCGGTGTCGGCGCTGCCGTCAGATGCCGACGATGTCCTCGGAGTGGTCGAGGATCATCAGGTCGAGGAGACGGCGCAACATCCGGCCGGTCGCTCCCCACACGGTGTCGCCCTCGACCTCGAAGAACCACACGGGGAAGGTGCCGTCGGCGTAGTCCCAGATCTCCTCGCGGTAGCACTCGTCCTCGGTCAGCTCAGCCAGGGAGACGTCGAAGATCCGCTCGACCTCAAAGGCGCTGGGAACCAACTCGGGCACGCGGTCGATGATGCCGACGTAGGGCGTGATCGAGGACGCGCTTGCCATCGTCATCAGCGACTCGAGCTGGCCGATGACGCGCACTGACTCGGGCGGCAGGCCGACCTCTTCCCACGCCTCACGCAGCGCCGCGTCGAGCGGTGTCTCGCCCTCGTCGACACGACCGCCGGGGAAAGCGACCTCGCCCTTGTGGTTGTTCAGCCGAGAGGATCGCCTGGTGAGAATCACTCGCACCTCACCGGTCTCCCCGACGAACAGTGGGATCAACACGGCCGACTGCCGGGACGACGTAAGGAACGGCGGGCGCATGGGCGTCGTCGGGAGGTCGTCCGGGTAGCGGCGATCGCCGAGCTGCCCGAGCACCAGCTCGGCGCGCTCGATGGTCAACCTCGATGGTTCGGTCAGGGGCAGCCAATGGTTCGCTTCACCCGATCGGGCCCCGTCCGGACGGGGGATGTTCTGCTCGCCTCCGCGGCTCACGGGCGGCGGCTCAGGCTTCGGCGGCAGCCGCTTCGACGAGTTCGTCGAGCAGCTCTCGCATGCCCGCGGTCTTCATGTCGGCCATGACCCGTCCGGCAGACGAGTCGCCACGCTCCCACTGCATCCATGCGTTCAGCAGCTTTGCTGCGTCGGGACGAGGAACTTCGAAGGACATTCCCCGAATAGTACCGGCGTTGCGCTCACCCGCTCCGCGAGACTGGGCGCATGGGACGTTTCTACGAGCGCATCGAACCGGCCGTGCAGGACTGGATCGGGAAGCAGCACGTGTTCTTCGTCGCCTCCGCGGCCCTCGCAACGGATGGTCACGTGAACCTGTCGCCGAAGGGTTACGACACGTTCCGCATCGTCGGGC
>JAYUDQ010000615.1:0-3923 GCA_043739745.1 Acidimicrobiia bacterium
ATCGTCGCGGACCTCGACACCTACAAGATCCCGGCTCTACGGCACAGCCTCCAAGTCGTCACACACCCTCGAATCGCCCTGTTCTCGAAATCCGGCTACTCCACAGCGCTCCATGAACTTGCCGACACCGACCCGCGCATCGAGCTGATCGACATCGCCGCCGAGCTTCAGAAACAACAACGCCAAGGCCCCTACCTCGTAGCGATGTGTTGAATCCCCGAACCCACACCCCGGACTCGGCGGCCGCGCTCCGGCAGAATCGGATTCAACAACTCGGACGCTGTGTCCTGGAACAAGCTCACCAGCGCAGACCGAGGTTTCGGTGAAGCCTGTTGATGGTTGCAGTAGTCGAAGAACTGTTCGCACCGGGCTCGGGCGTCGTCAAGGGTCTCGAAGTGGCCGGGCTGTTGTGACCGCGTAGTCGGCTGCGACGCCACGCCACACACGCCTTCCTGCTTCGACGAGCCCTCGACGATGCGGGCGAACCGCGACAGCGATCGGCTATGCCCAACTACCGCAACGCCACCTCAAAGCTCTGGCCGGCGGATCGAGGTTAGGTGAGGAACCGCAGGAGATCGTTTCGGTGTGAACCGCAGGACGTCGTTCCGGGCGGGCAGGTCGGTTGGCGGCAGGACATCGTTCCGCTCGACCAGGCCGGGTAACCGCAGGACATCGTTCCGTCGACTTGGCTGATCTGCTCCACTCGAGTGAGGAGCGCAGGTGTCCGAAGAGCAGTTACGCAAGGAAGCGGTGCGACGTCGCCAAGCTGGCGAGAGCGCCGAAGAGGTAGCCGTGGCGTTGGGTCGCACCAGTCGCTGGGTGCGTAAGTGGACGTCCAGAGCCGGTGAGGAGACCGGAAACCAGGACTGGGCTGCGGGCCGTTCGCGTGCCCCGCACCACTCACCGACGCGTACCGCCGATGACGTCAGGCAATCGATCATCGCCGCCCGTGCCCGCCTTGTTGCCAATCCGCGGAGCCAGTATGGGCCGTTGGCTATCGCCTGGGAGTTGCGACGGATGGGTGTCGACCCGATCCCGCCACGGTGGACGATCGAGCGGGTCATCAACACCGAAGGACTGGCCCGACCGCGGCGACGCCAGGCCGGCTATGTCTCCAAGGGAGTGCCTTACCCGACACGGATCGATCCCGAGCCAGGAACCACTCACCAGATCGACATGGTCGGACCACGCCATCTTGACGGCGCCGTCGAGTTCCACGCCCTCAACCTCATCGATGTCGGCTCCCATGCCGCCGGCAGTCAGATCCTCACCGCGCCCCGACCAGTCCTGGTCGCCGCCGGTATCGCCGACATGTGGACCACGATCGGGGTGCCAGCCGTCGCCCAGTTCGACAATCACTCCAACTTCAGAGGCGGGATCCCGCCGGCGTGGCCGCACTTCGGGCCGGTAGTCGCGACCTGCTTGGACCTCGATGTCGTGGTTCGGTTCATCCCTCTTCGCGAGCCGTGGCGCAACGGAATCGTCGAACACTTCAACGACGTGTGGGACAAGAGTTTCTTCCGCACCGAACGCTTCCAGGGCCTCGACCACCTGCGCGCCGAGAACGCCAGCTTCGTCGCGTTCCACAACGAGCATCACCGCTACTCCGCCCACCGCGGGGCCAGCCCCGACGAGGTATGGGCAGGACAGCTCTACCAGCCGCTGTCGCCCGGATACCAGGCACCCACCAGCCTGCCCGCCAAAGGTCGCATCGAAGTCGTCCGCTACGTGCGCTCCAACCGCATCGTCAACCTCTTCGGCAAACAGATCACTCTCGCCGAGGAACACACCCACCAGTACGTCACTGCGATCATCCACGTCCGAGCCAAACAAGTCACCGTCGTCACACTCAACGGCGAGATCGCCCACCAAGGAGACTTCGCGCTCTCCCGAACCCTGCGATGAACCGGAACGATATCCACCAGACACCAACCTCTCACCGCCGGAACGATCTCCTGCGTACACCACACCTGACCACAAACCGGAACGATGTCCTACTGGTCAAGAGTTAGGGTGTGTCGGCCGGGTTCAGGGTGATCTGAACGGTTGTGATGCCGTTGTCGATCGTGGCCGTGACGGTCATGACACTAGCCCCTTGTATAAACTCGATGATTTCTGTTGTGTCGGTCAGGGTCGGTAGGTCGCCTGGAACCCACGCGAGCTTCGGGAGTTCTTGCTGGTAGAACGAAAGAATGTCAAGCAGGCTTGCTGTCGTGTCGTAGATCAGCACGCCCGGCAGGTTCTCAAGATTGGACGCGTCTGCAAGCTGCGGCGCGCTGACGAGGCCCGGTGGGCAGTCGGCGGGGAGCTGGAGGGTGATTGGCTGCTTGATGCCGCTCAGTTCGTAGTCCCAGGTGAGTGTTCCGTCGATACCCTCGCCGAAGTACTTTGCGCCCGCCTTCGTCACGAGTTGATATTTCAGGATGTATCCGCCGGCTGAAGCCACCGACATCCTGCCGGTCGAAGCCGTCAGGCCGGATTGTCCGAGGGCGTGTTCGTCAAAGGTGTAGGCGGCGGCAGGCGTGCCGTTGATTGTGTCGTTTCCGGCAGGATCGGCGCCAGCGACGCCGGACAGGAACCCGGCCGGCTCGAACCGTTTCGCGAGGGAGTCGCCCGTGCCGGTCACATCGGCGGTGCACGCTCCCTTTCCGATCTTTTCGTAGGATACGCCACCAGTTTCTGCCCTATACCGCGGGACTGGATCGGCGGCGTCACCTGTCGTGACGCTGGTCAGCTGACGTGTCGGCGGATCCTTGGTGGACTGCATCACGAACACCCTTGACCACTGATTCGGTTGACCGCCCTTCGTGCCGTCAAAGCTGAGCGTCAATGTGGCTTGATAACTGACCAGGTCTGCCAGACCGGTTCTCGTCGACCGCATCGTGAACGGGCCAGAACCAAAGACCAGGTTGGCGTCGAATGTCACCGGATCCGATCCGACAACCGAAGGGAACGATGTGTCGGACGAGCCTGCAGTGGCCAGGGTCGTTGGCGCCGGCGTCGCGGTCGTTGGCGCCGGGGATGCTGACGGTGTGGTCGCCGTCTGTTTGGCAGCGCTGCTGCAGGCCAACGAAACACACACAATCGTGAGCAGGAGCGGCGCGATGAGTGAGCGCCTCATGGTGTCCGGGTTCATGTTCTATGGCTTCTCTGGGATCACAACAACGGTGGTCTTACCCTTGAATTGCGTGGCGTTGTAAGTGTGCGGCGATTTGATCGTGCCCCCGGTCGGGCGGACGTTCACTTTGAGCGGATCAAAGGTGTACGTGCTGCCGGGGACGCTCACCGTCACCGGTCCACACGTCTCAGTACCGGACGCCGGGACTGGGGTGTAGGTGAAATTCAGCGTCAGCGTTCCGTCGTCAAAGATATCACCGCTGATATCGACATGGGCCGTGCCGGGGAATCGTTCCACCACCGTGCATGGCCCCGTTGTCTTTGTGGCCCCGAACACGCGGACGTCGGCCTCACCGGTGAAATGGCCAGTCTCGTCGCCGATGATCTCAGTGGTCTTCATCCCGGAATTGATCGGAGGGTACGGGACGTCTGGATTGTTGATCGCGTCACCCTCAAAGCGACTTGTCGTACTCACCTTGAATTTGCATGGAATCACCCGGATGCCGACGTTGAAGGAGACGTACAGGCCCGCGTAGCCCTCGACCAATCCCTGAAAGACCAGCGTCGTCTTGCCGGGTTTCTTCGCCGCCACGAATGTGAAGTCGGCGGTCGCGGGAACCTCGAGATCAAAACCGGTGACCTTGACGACCGAGCCACCCTTTGTTGCCTCGAGGAAGTGTCCGACACTCCGGTCGTTCGGGTAGGCCTCAATTTTTACGCCAGCGACCGCCTGGAACGAAGTGTCGGCGCTCACCTCGCTCAGGTTGACGGTGGCGACGTAGTGCGCAGTCTCTCCCAAACACAGC
>JAYUDQ010000616.1:0-3919 GCA_043739745.1 Acidimicrobiia bacterium
ACGCGGTCGAGCACCTTCGCTTCGGTGCCTTCATACGCGAACGTACAGTCGTCCACTTCGATGACACCGCGCGAAGGCAGGTCGACTGCGCCGGCCACGTCGGCCAGATCGTCGTTCTCGTCCAGCAGCCCGAACAGCTTGCGCAGCGCCGCGCCTGACGACTGCACGGTGTTGAACAGCTGGCTCAGCTGCTGGACCGGTTCGAACAGGTTGCCGAGGTAGAGCACGAACGCAGCGACGGTGCCGACCGACACGCTGCCCTGGTGGACAAGCACGCCGCCCACACCCACGACCGCAGCAGTGGCCGCCGTGCCCGCGAACTCCACGACCGGGAAGTACTCGGCGGAGATCCGGGTGGCCTTCATGTTGGCTTCGTACTGCGCCCGGTTGGCACCACCGAAGGCACGGATCACGTCGTCCTCACGGGCCGAGGCCTGCACGACACGCACACCACTCAGCCCCTCCTGGAGCGACGACATCGTCGCCCCGATGCGGTCGCGCAGCGTCAGGTACGCAGCATCGGATCGGCGGCGGAACCGCTTGGTCGCCATCACGACGAACGGGAACCCGACCAGCGACGCCAGCCCCAGCAGTGGGCTCATCAGCAGCAGGACGACGATCGACAGCGCGATCAGAAGCCCGTTCGTGACGAAGGCGACGAGGCCGATCTGCACCAGGTCGGTGATGGCGTCGATGTCGCTCGTCATGCGGGCCACGAGCTTGCCGGTGGGTTCGCGGTCGTGGAACGCCATCGGCAGCCGCTGCAGATGGGCGAACACCCGCACTCGGAGGTCACGCAGGAAGCCCTCACCGACGAGGCCGACGAGACGGACCTGCATACGCCCAAAGCAGAAGCCGATGATCACGACGACGAGGTAGGCGATGGCGGCCACGTTCAGGACATGGGTGTCACGGGCCCGCACGCCCCTGTCGATTCCGACGCGGATGAGCAGGGGGCCGGCGAGCGTGGCCAGGGTCGAGCCCATCATCACGGCCACCGCCGCAATCGTGCGGCCGCGATGCGGGCGCAGGAACGACGCCGTCCGGCGGGCCACCTTCGCCGCCGTGCCACGGTCGAGGCGATCCTCCTCGTCGATGGCACGCTGCATCACCCAACCCATGACGCGACCTCCTCTTCCGCAGCGACGGGCGCCGGTTCGGCTCTGGCCAGTACCTCCCGGTAGCGCTCGCTCGTGACCAGCAGTTCGTCATGCGTGCCGCTGGCCACGATGCGGCCGCCGTCGAGCAGCACCACCCGGTCGGCCATGGCGATCGTTGCCGCCCGGTGCGCGATCACCACCGACGTACGGTCGCGCATCACCTCGGCCAATGCGGCACGGATCTCATGCTCCTTCGTCGGGTCGACCGCCGAGGTCGCGTCGTCGAGGATCAGGACGCGTGGATCCGCAACGATGGCCCGGGCGATGGCGATGCGCTGACGCTGCCCGCCCGACAGTGACTGGCCCCGCTCAGCCAGCACGGTGTCGTATCCATTGGGAAGCGCGCAGATGAAATCGTGCGCGCCGGCGAGCTGCGTGGCCCGCAGGACATCGGCCTCGGTGGCGTCGGGTCGGGCGAACACAAGGTTGTTCCGGACCGTGTCCGAGAACAGGAATGTCTCGTCGAAGACGAGACCGACCGCCCGGCGCAGCTCGCCGAGAGGCAGGGCCCGCACGTCGATGCCGTCGACGAGCACCCGGCCGGCCGACGGGTCGTAGAAGCGCGGGATCAGCCGGGCAATGGTGGTCTTCCCGCTCGCCGTTGCGCCTACCAACGCGACGACTTCACCCGGCGCGATGGTCAGGTCGAGGTCATCGAGCACCGCTGCGTGACCGGCACCCGGGTACGCAAAGCGGACGTGCTCGAAGCGGACCGCGCCCACCGGTCGTGCGTCCGTCCGTGTGGGCAGATGACGCGGGTGCGACGGGTCATGCACATCGGACTCCGCGGCCAGGACCTCGGCAATGCGTGTTGCCGACACGCCCGCCCGCTGCGCCTGCGCGATCACCATCCCGGTAGAGCGCAGCGGCCAGACAAGCATGAGCACATACGAGTTGAACGCGATCAGCTCGCCGAGCGACATCGACCCGTTCAGCACGCGGTGCCCCCCGAACCACAGGATGGCAACGAGTCCGAGTTGTGGCAGCAGATCGAGCAGCGGCCAGTAGAGGGCCCGCACCTTTGTGCCGGCCATGGCCCGCTCGTACACATTGTCGGCGCGCGTACGAAGCAATATGCTCTGGCGCGCTTCGGCCCCGAAGCCTTTCACCACACGAATGCCCGACAGCGTCTCTTCGACGACACCGGACAATCGCGCCAGCTCCTGCTGGAAGCCGAGCACCGTCGGGTGCAACCGGTGCGAGAAGCGGCGGGCGAAGTAGTTCACCAGCGGCAGCGCGAGCAGCGAAACGAGCGCAAGCTGCCAGTCGAGCGTGAACAGCACGACCGTCGTGCCGATCATCGTGACGGCGTTGCCGAGCGTGATCGGCACCATGGTGATGAAGCCTTCGACCGCTTTGAGGTCGGTGTTGGCGTTGGCCAGCAGCTGCCCGGTCGGGTGTGTGTCGTGGAAGGCGAACGGCATGCGTTGCAGATGCGCGAACAGCCGATCGCGTATCCGCAGCTCGTTCAGGTAGGAGACCTGGAAGGCCTTGATGCGCCGAAGGCCTGCGCATGTCGCGGATACGAGGCCGAGGGCGACCATGACGAGGGACCACTTCAGCAGCGCACCGGGCTCGTCGCCGATGATCCCGCGGTCGACGACAATCCGGGTGACGGCCGGGATGGCGATCTTGGCGAACGTCCACCCGAGGCTGGCCGCGAGCCCCGCGGCGATGCCCGCCCGCTGCGGCCGGAGCATCTCGCGAAGCAGCGCCCAGCCGGGAGCGGAGGGAGACGGACTTGGGTCGGGCAGCTCCCGATGCTCCTCATCGGTGTCGGGCACGGGGGCGTTCACCTGACCGTGTCTACCCGAAGGGCCCGGGGATGCCGCCAATCGGCCGACCGGTCACCGACTCGTACGAGAAGCAAGGAACCGACTACAACTGCCCGGTGCAGCTGTTCCTGCAACGGATCTTCGATGCGCTCGGCAACGGGGCGATCTACGCCGCGCTCGCCGTCGCACTCTCGCTGGGATACCGATCGAGTGGCCACCTCAACTTCGCGTTGGGCGAGGGATCGATGGTGTCCACGTACGCCGCACTCATCCTCGCTTCGAAAGCCAGTGCACGGCTCAAGTTCAGCCAGTGGGCGGCTGCTCACCTCGGGACGCCATGGCCCCTGGTGCCGTCGTTCCTCGGTGCGATGGTCGTCGGGTTCCTCATCTCGCTTGCCATCTACGGCGGCTTCATGGGCCGCGGACGACCTCGCACGATCACTGCGATGGTCGGCATCACGATCGGTGTCAGCCTCCTCCTCCACGGCTTGGTGACCCAGACCGTCGGCACCGGCTTCCGAGCCTTCCCGACGCCGTTCCCGCAGGGTCCGGACGCCTATGTGAGCGTCGGCGGTGCCCGCCTCTGGTTCGAGAACGTCGGCATCGCATTGACGCTCGCCGTCGTGCTCGGCGCGCTGGCCCTGGCCATGAAGCTGACCAAGCTCGGCCTCGCGTTCCGTGCGGTTACGACGAACCGCGCCAGCTCGGAGCTGGTGGGCATCAGCGTCGGACGCACGCTCGCGCTGGGCTGGGGCATGGCCGGAGCGCTCGGCGCTCTGGCCGGCGTGCTCGTGGCCAACACCACGCTGATCGAGCCGAACATGATGGCCCGACTCTTCCTCTTTTCCCTCGCGGCGGCCACGATCGGCGGCCTCGACAACCCGGTAGGCGCGGCCGTCGGCGGATTCGTGGTCGCCCTCGTGCAGACGATGGCGGGTGGCTATGTCCCCGCGATCGGTGGCGATGTCAGCGAACTGGTCGCCA
>JAYUDQ010000617.1:0-9826 GCA_043739745.1 Acidimicrobiia bacterium
TGCTCGCGGGCAGCGGCGATGGCCTGGTCGTCGAGCGTGCCGGCGGACTCCTGCGCCTGTTTCGCATACGCCCTCGCCGCCTCGAGCACACGGTCGAGCTGCGCGCGCTGTTGCTCGGGAACTGCGCCGCGGAGGCCGGAGCGGGCCTTGTCGAGGGCCCACAGTGCGGCCGGCGAATCTGCTCGAGTCGTGACTTCCTTGACGGCCCGCCACTTGAGGCAGAACGCCTCCTTCTCGGCCCGATTGGCAGCACTCTGTGCCTGGGCACATCCGACGAGCGCGGTGGTCGCAAGTATCGCTGCGACCAGCCCGGGGAGCGAGCGGTGAGGGCGCGTGCGTTCCATGCTCGACAACGCTACCGATGTCGCACGCGGGCGGCCGTTCGTCGCACGCCGAGCTTTCGGGCGTACCATCCGTCGCACAAGCGCAACGTAGGGACGCGAGGAGACGGTCATGCTCGACACAGTCATCAAGGGCGGCACAGTCATCGATGGGACCGGACGCCCTGGCGTGATCTCCGACGTCGGCATCCGAGACGGTCGCATCGTCGAGATCGGCGACGTCAGCGAGTCGGCCGCGAAGACGATCGACGCCGACGGCCTTGTCGTCGCACCCGGCTTCATCGACATCCACACGCACTACGACGCGCAGGCATTCTGGGACACCACGCTCAGCCCGTCGCCGCTGCATGGCGTCACCACGATCTTCGGTGGGAACTGCGGATTCACCATCGCCCCGTTGCGTCCTGAGGATGGCGACTACCTCATGCGCATGCTGGCGCGGGTCGAGGGGATGCCGCTCGAGTCGCTCCAGCAGGGCGTGCCATGGGATTGGCGCACCACGGGCGAGTACCTCGACCGACTCGACGGCACGCTGATGCCGAATGCCGGCTTCCTCGTCGGCCATTCCGCCATCCGTCGCGTCGTGATGCACGACCAGGCCACCGAGCGTGCGGCCACCCCGGCCGAGCTCGAGGCGATGTGTGCATTGCTTCGCGAGGGTCTTGCGTCGGGCGGCATGGGCTTCTCGTCCACGTGGTCCACGACGCACAACGACCACACCGGTGAACCGGTTCCTTCGAGGTGGGCGACGCGCGAGGAGCTGCTCACGCTGTGCAGCGTCGTGAGCGAGTTCCCGGGCACACAGCTCGAGTTCATCCCCGGCGTCGGCGTGTTCACCGACGAGATGAAGGACGTGATGGCGTCGATGTCGCGTCTGGCGCAGCGGCCGTTGAACTGGAACGTGCTGCAGGTCTACGGGGCCAACATCGACGTGCAGGAGCAATTGCTGTCGGCGTCGGACTATGCGGCCGACCACGGCGGACGAGTTCTGGCACTCACGCTGCCAGATTCTCTGCGGACACGCCTGACGTTCCTTTCGGGGTTCGTACTCGACCTACTGCCGAACTGGCCGAAGTTCGTCACGCTCCCCATCGCGGAGCGCATCGCGACGTTGGCGAACCCGGAGAAGGCCAAGCAGCTCAACGAGTGGGCGCAGTCGGCGCAGGGCGGCATCCGCCCGATCGCGAACTGGGCCGGCTACCGGCTGGAGACGTTCTCGCCGACCACGGCCAGGTACCAGGGCCGAATCCTGGGCGAAATCGCCCGCGAAGAAGGCCGCGAGGTGTGGGAGCTCCTGTGCGAGATCGTCGTCGCCGACGAGCTGCGCACCGGGATGTTCTCGCCCGACCGCGGCCAGGACGACGCCTCGTGGAAGCGCCGCGTCGAGGTGTGGCGTGACGGGCGGGCCATTGTCGGTGCCTCGGACGCCGGCGCCCATCTCGACATGATCGACTCCTACTCCTATGCCACCACGATGCTGGGCCGGGCCGTGCGCGAGCGCCAATTGTTGCCGATGGAGGAGGCGATCGCCCTCATCACGTCGGCCCCGGCCGACCTCTACGGCGTGAAAGGCCGCGGCCGCCTCAAGGCCGGCTTCCACGCCGACATCGTCGTGCTCGATCCGACGACGATCGGGCCAGGGCCGCTTCAGACGCGCTTCGACCTTCCTGGTGGTGCCGGGCGCCTCTACGGCGAGGCCGAGGGCATCGAGCACGTGTTCGTCAACGGCACCCAGGTCGTCGAAGGGCTGAACTTCACCGAGGCCCGCCCCGGCACGCTGCTGCGCTCGGGTCGGGACACGAGCACCGTCACGCCCTGACCACCACGTCTCGGGGTCGCGCGGGACTCAGCGTCAGGCCGACGCGAGGGCCGCAGCGGTCGAGGTTGGGAGGTTGGTATCGGCCGCGGTGGTGGTCGTCGCGGCGATGGCTGACGGAGGCACCACCGTGGTGGTCGACGCGACGGCTGTGGTCGTCGTCGTGCTGCCTATGGTCGAGGCAGTTGTCGATGGACGCACGGTCGTTGATGGATGCACGGCCGTCGTCGTCGGTGGCACGGTCGTCGTGGACGTGGACGTCGTCGTGGTTGTCGTCGTGGTTGTCGTCGTGGACGTCGAAGTGCTCGTCGAAGTGCTCGTCGTCGTGGTTGTCGGGGGGGCTACCGGCAGGGGCGGACCGGTGACCCGGGGAGTGCCGATGTATTCGAAGTGCATGCCGTCGGGCGTGGCCCAGGTGCCGCCCCAGGCAAAGCCGTGCCGTCGGAACACGTCCACGATGCGGGCATCCATCGCCGGCGGGCGGCCGAAGCGGTTGGCCGACGGGTTGATGTCGATGGCGGCGGCCCACGAGTGCCGCGAGAGGTTCTTGCCCGAAACGCCGCCGGCGGTGCGGATCTCCCGCCCGTTGAAGCAGCCGCCGGACCGGGCCGTGTCGGGGATGTTGATCAGTGGGGCCAGACCGGCCATCTCGATCTCGTGCAGCGAGTCGCGGAGCGCGCCGGTGATGACCGTGTTGCAGCGGGCGCGCCCGATGATCGGGAAGTCTGTGCTGATGATGTTCTTCATCACCCACCCAGGGTCGATGCTGACCGTTGTTGCGGTTCGCCGTACGGTGAACTCTCCGAGCAGCTCCTTGAGATGCGGCTGGGAGAGCGGGCCATCGAGGCCGGGCTTGTCCCACGAGCGTCGCACGAAGACCTTGCCCACCAGTGGCTCGATCGATGCGGCGACTGCATCGCGGGTCGTTCGAGGGATGCCCCACACCACGATGCGTGACGGGTGGCGGAGCTCGAGCAGTGCGGCGGTTGCAGGTGCGATCAGCAGTTCCGCGCCGGCGGCTTCGTCGTCGGCCACGATCGCACCCACGGTGACGTCCTCCACAAGCGGTGGGCCGGGCCAGTGGACAAGCTGCAGAACATCGCCGACCTTCGCACTGCGCTGCTTCGCCGACGCCTTCCCGAGGACGGCCTGTCCCTTCGCGAGGGTCGCTTCGACGGTGTTCGTCTTGAGACGACCGGCTGCGGCGGGGTCCATGACCGTTGTGGAGATCGGGAACGTCCAGGCGACCGGAGCGGCTTGGACCACCTGTTCGCCGCGGCGGAGGCTCACGAGCCCGATCGTGCCTTGGTCGATGACGGTGCTCTGCGCCTTGGCCTTCTTCACGATCGCCTGCACGCGACCGATCAGTTCGGGTGTCAAACCCTTCTGCGCGCTTATGGATATGGTGTCCAGCGCCTTCGGTTGACGCTTGCTCGTCGTCGCCGTGCGCGCCTTCGTGGCATTCACGGCGGCATGCGCCTCGGTGCCGCCGCAGGCGAGCGTGCTGACTCCCATCAGCAACGCAATCACCCGTCGGCGCGTCCGTCCTGTCATTTGCTGACGGGTCATGCGCGCGCGAAGTCGGGGTCCGCCACGCGCCGAGTACCGGCCCAGTTCCTCACGCAAAGGTCGGGTCGCCCGACGCGGCGTCAACTGTGCTGACCACGCCGCTGGTGCCGGCGCCGTCGAAGCCGAACTGGCGCCACGCGTCGTAGGCCACGAGTGCGACGGCGTTGGCGAGGTTGATGCTGCGGTTGCCCGGCCGCATGGGAATTGTACGTAAGTGCTCGTCGGCGAAGTCGGCCAGGACGGCCGCAGACAGTCCCGATGCTTCGGCGCCGAACACGAGCGCGTCGCCGGCGCGGTAGGGCGTGTCGCAGTAACGGATCGTTGCGCGACTGGTGAACGCGAAGATTCGGCCGTCCGGAAGGTGCTCCCGGCAGGATCGCCAATCAGTATGCACACGTATGTTCGCGAGATCGTGGTAGTCGAGGCCGGCCCGGCGAAGTTTGCGATCGTCGAAGTCGAACCCGAGCGGTTCTACGAGGTGCAGTGTGGCGCCGACGTTCGCGCACAGCCGGATGACATTGCCGGTGTTGCCGGCGATCTCCGGCGCCACGAGAACGATGTGGAGCGGAGCCTCGGCCATGTCCTTCTTTCTAGTGTGCGTCATGCGTCGTTCGGCGATGCGAGGATGCGCCATGTGTCGACGCCCGTAGCTAGCCGCACCGAGAGTCGGATCGCGATAGTCGGATCGACCGCGTCCGGGAAGAGCGCTGTCGGCATGGCTGTCGTCGAAGCACTCCGGGCGGCGGGGCGGGCTGCGGAGATCGTGTCGATGGACTCGATGGCCGTCTACCGGGGCATGGACATCGGCACGGCCAAGCCGTCGGCCGTGGATCAGGCAGGCACGCCGCATCACCTGATCGACGTCGTCCTTCCCGACGAGGAGTTCGCCGTCGGCGAGTTCCAGCGCCTTGCGCTGGCGGCCATTGCCGGGATCGAAGGCCGGGGTGCCGTGCCCGTGCTCGTCGGCGGCACCGGCCTCTACGTCGATGCGGTCATCGACGAGCTCACCATCCCCGGTCAGTACCCGGCCGTGAGGGCTGAGTTGGAGCTGGAGGCGTGCGCCTCGCTCCCCCTTCTCTATGCGCGCCTGCAATTGCTCGATCCGCTTGCGGCCAGCCGGATGGAACCCGCGAACGATCGTCGCATCGTGCGGGCACTTGAGGTCACTATCGGTGCCGGCCGCCCGTTCTCGTCGTTCGGTCCGGGCCTGGCCGCAGCCCAAAGCCCGGGCCGATACCGGATGGTCGGCCTCGCCCTGCCCCGCGCCAGTCTCCCTGCGCGCATCCAGGCCCGCTTCGCCCGGCAGATGGCCGACGGCTTCCTCGCAGAAGCGCAGGCGCTTCTCGACCGCTACGGCGATCGGCTGAGCCGCACTGCGGCGCAGGCGCTCGGCTACCGAGAACTCTGGGCCCACCTTCGGGGCGCGGGTTCGCTCGAAGATGCGGTTGGTGAGGCGACGTTGCGGACCCGTCAGTTCGCGGTGCGCCAGGAGCGGTGGTTCCGCCGCGATGCCCGGATCTGCTGGCTCGACGGCGAGACGCGGGGACCTGCCGGGATGGCGGCCGAGATCGTGGCCGGACTCGCGTAGATCGTCAGATCGGTCGCTCGGCGACCAGCCCGTCGATGCGGGTGCCGGTGGTCGTGGGTGGAAATGGATGTTCATTGTCTCGGGAAGGGGGTAAGACTTGGTCAACCATGACGACCTTGCTCACCCTCACCAAGCACCATGGTCTGGGCAATGACTTCCTGGTCCTGGCCGACACCGACCCCGCCACTGCGCTCGGGCTCTCCGTCACCGAGGGCGATGCGCTCGCCCGTCATCTGTGCGACCGCCACCGCGGCGTGGGGGCCGACGGCCTCCTGCTCGCACTGCCGGCGCCGGCAGATGGTTCGGCTGCGATCACGATGCGCCTCCACAACGCCGGCGGTGGCGTCGCCGAGATGAGCGGCAACGGCATCCGCTGCTTCGCCCAGGCGGTCGTCGACGGCGGGCTGGCTCCGGCCGGCATCCTGCGTGTGGCCACCGATGCCGGTCTGCGTGTGGTCGACGTCGAGCCGAGCGACGCTTCGGGTCTGGCCGCCATCCGGGTCGACATGGGCGTGGCCAAGCTCGATTCGATCCCGCTCGGCACCATTGGTAGCGCGGGTCGCGTGCGCACAGTCGATGTCGGCAACCCGCACGTCGTGATCGAGGGAGATCCTCGGACGGTTGACCTCACCGTTCTCGGGCCCGAGGTCGAAGGCCCTTACATGGCCAGTTCCGGGGGCATCAACGTCGAAGTGATCGCCCCTGCGGGGCCCGGGGCGATCGACATGGTCGTCTGGGAGCGCGGTGTCGGCATCACCCAGGCCTGTGGCACGGGGGCGACGGCGGCTGCGCTCGTGGCCCATCGCTGGGGCCTGGTCGGACCCCGCGTCGAGGTGCGCCAACCGGGTGGGAGCTCGGTTGTCGAGATCGCCGACGACGAAGGCGACACCGCTGGCGTCACGCTCATCGGACCGTCGCAGTTCATTGCCAGGATCGAGATCCCGCGAACGCTCATCGACTCGATCCTGGGGAGGGGGAACTGATGGCCGGCGGTCCTGTCAAGCAGCTCATCGATCGCTCCGTCCAGGAGAAGATCGTTCTGGTGGGCGTGGTGATCCCGCCCAACACGCTGGAGGAGGCCGAGGACGGACTCGACGAGCTCGCCCTGCTGGTCGACACCGCCGGTGCCATGGAGCAGGCGCGCGTGATGCAGCGACGCGACGCGCCCGATCCCACCTGGTTCATCGGCAAGGGCAAGGCGGAAGAGCTCCGGGAGCTGAGCCTGTCCGTCGACGCCGACACGGTCGTGTTCGACACCGAGCTCGCCCCGAAGCAGAGCCGCAACCTGGAGAAGCTGCTCGGGCGCACCGCCATCGACCGCACGGCCGTGATCCTCGACATCTTCGCCCAGAACGCCCGCAGCGCCGAAGGCAAGGCCCAGGTCGAGCTGGCGCAGCTGCGCTACCGGTTGCCCCGGCTGCGGGGCAAGGGACTGGCGTTGAGTCAGCAGGGCGCCGGCATCGGCACCCGCGGGCCGGGTGAGACGAAGCTCGAGGTCGACCGCCGTCGGCTGCTTGAGCGGATGCACAAGCTCGAGTCGCAGCTGCGCGACCTTCAGAAGACGCGGGACAACCAGCGCAAGGGCCGCAAGCGCAACCGGCAGGCCAACGTCGCCATCGTGGGGTACACCAACGCCGGGAAGTCGACACTGCTGAACCGCCTCACCGAGGCCGGCGTGCTCGTCGAGGACCGGTTGTTCTCCACGCTGGACCCGACCACCCGCCGTCTGTCGCTGCCGGGTGGCGAGGTCGTGCTGCTGTCCGACACGGTCGGCTTCGTACGCAACCTGCCCCACCAACTCGTCGAGGCGTTCAAGAGCACGCTCGACGAGGTGGCCGAGGCCGATCTGCTCATTCACGTCGTCGACTCCAGCGCATCTGCACCCGAGGGCAACATGCGCGCCGTGAACGAGGTGCTGGAGGAGATCAAGGCGGGCAGCGTGCCCCAGCTCATTGTGTTCAACAAGAGCGATGTGGCCTGGCCCGAGGACGTTGCCCGTCTGATCGAGCGCTACTCCGGGTCGGTTGCGCTATCCGCGGTCACCGGCGAGGGAATCGACGGCTTTCTACGCGAACTTAGCGATCGGCTACGCGCGCTTACCAATGTTGTGGAACTGCTCGTGCCGTATGAACGGGGCGACATCGTGGCTGCAATCCATCGTGAAGGCGAGGTGCTGGTCGAAGCGCACGAAGAAGGCGGCACGCGTTTGCGGGCGCGGCTCGACCAGGCCGCGAGTGGCGCGTTCGCCGCGTTCGTCGTCTGAGCCACCCGGATCGGTGGTTCAACCGCTCCGGGCTGCCAGGGTCTCGATCGCGGTTGTGAGCTGATCGAGTCGGGCCTCGATCCGATCGAGCCGGGCCGAAACATCGCCGAGGGCGACGCCGCTGTCGTGGGCCGTGGTGCCGATCTCGGTGACGGCCGTGTGCAGGGCGTCATGCGCGGCCTGGAGCGCACGGAGGTGGTCGGTTGCCCCCGACAGCGTGGTCGTGAGGGCGTCCTGATCGGCGAGCTGCTGCGAACCGACGGCTCGGACGGCTTCGCGGGTGAGTGACACCTCTTCGACAAGCGCGACGGCTCGGGCGTGCTCGCGCTGGTCGCGGTGGTCGATCTCGAACTTGATGGCGCGTTCGATCTGACCGCGTACCGAACCCTTCAAGCCGGTCGGTGCCGGTGCCGCTGCTGGTGGCGACGGCAGGACCACCGGTCCGAGCCCGGGGTGATCGAGGACAGGGTGACTTGGCACGGGTAGTCCGGTGTTGCTGGGCGATGGAACGGCGTCCACGGGCGCCTCCTCGGGATCGGGGGTCGGAAATGGTGGCGCTGTGACGAATGCAGTGACGAGCGCAGTGGTACGTGTGCGTATGAATTGGGCCGCCGCGGCAGGATCGGCGAGCCGCTGGACGGACCGACGCCCACGCTCCGCCCGATTGCGTGCGGTGGCAGGATCCAACGCGATGTCGCGCAACGCGGCAGCCGCGGCGGCGATGTCGGGCTCGGCCCAGCGCCCACAGCCCGCGTACTCGCGCACGTGAGGAGGGATGGCGACGAGCTCGTAGGGCACGAGCCAGCTGTTGGTCTCGTCCATGAACGCGAGGTTGCCCGAGTAGCCGGTGGCCACGACGGGTACGCCGGCCGCCATCGCCTCGGCCATGGTGAGCCCCCAGCCTTCGGCCCGGTGCAAGGACAGGTAGCAGTCGGCGGCGGCGATGAGCGCCCTGTTCTCGGCCGGATCGAGGAAGTCGTCGATCAGCGTGATGTCGGAACGTCCGCTGATTGCCGCAAGCACGTGTTCGCGGTCGACGGCGTAGCGGTCGGCGTTGATCGATTTGAGGATGAGGCGGGGAACACGGCCGTCGGGAAGGCGCTCGCCGTCGGTGGGGAACGCGGCCCGATACGCAGCGACCGCGCCGGACGGGTTCTTGCGTTCGCCGACGCTTGCGTAGTCGAAGCAGAACGTGACGGTGAAGTGGGCTGTCGGGTCCGTCGGTGCTGCGGGGTTCGTCGGTGTTGTGGCGTCCGACGGGACCGACGGGAAGGCAGGGAGCGGCAAGGGGATCACGAACACCGGCTTGTCCGTCGTCGCGGCAATCGCGCGCCGTACATGCTCGGTCGCCACCCAGATCTCGTCGACCAAGGCGAACGCTTCGGCGAATCGCTCGGGAAAGCACTCGACCTCCCAGAACCACAGTCCAACCGTGCGACGGCCGGCGAAGAAGCCGGACCCTCGGGCGTGCGAGAACTCGATGAGTGCGTCGGCGTTCAGCGCGATCACGTTGAGCCGGTGCACCGGCCCATCCGTCGTTGCTGCCACTGTCGTCGCTGTCGCGGCCGCGACGAGCCCGGCGTGCTGGCGGTGCAGCGTCGCCGTGTCGGCGATGGCCGTGAACGGCACCCCGGACACCTCGACGCCGCGAAGCAGCTGCCGTGACGCCTCACCGACGCCCATTTCCGCCTGGAGGAAGCCGACGACGTTGACTCCGTTCGGCGGCGGTGGCGTGGGCGGAGCGCGCATCGCCGATACCTGCTCGGGAGCAGGGACGAGCTCGGCCGGGATCCCCGCTCGTCGGCCGTTGATCCGGGCCCAGGCGCGGAGCCCGTCGGGACCGGCATCGGCCGGGTCCGCGAAGCGGGCCTTCAGGTCGGGGCGTAGTTCATGCAGGGCGCGCAGGTAGCGGCTCGCGGGCCGCAACGCATCGCTCGCTTCGCCGAGCCAGCGCACGAAGGGGGCGGACCCACCCGGCTCGAACGGGTTCGGTGGCTCGAGGTTCGTCGCGTCGCCGGCCGCATCGAGGAGACCCTGGAGGTAGGCACGCCGCATCGCCGGGTCGAGCACGATGCCATTGGCGAGTACGTCCCAACCCGAGCCTGTGCCCGCAACGACGCCGAGAAGCGCCGCGGCCCGTGCCCGGCAGCGCTTCGCGAGCCACGGATGGTCGCTGAGCAGCACCCTGGGGAGACCGATCGTCCGCTCGGACAGCAGCCATGGACGCGTCGGATCGAAGCCTTCGAAAC
>JAYUDQ010000618.1:0-3895 GCA_043739745.1 Acidimicrobiia bacterium
CATGCTCGCGGCCGTGCCGCTGTGGGAAGCCAACGGGCCCGGCCAACTGTTGATCTCCAGCGGACTCGCGACGATGGGTTTCGCCCTTCCCGCCGCGGTCGCCGCATCGCTCGTGGACCCCACCCGCCACGTCGTGTGCTTCACCGGCGACGGCGGCATCGGTATGGCACTCGCGGAGCTGGAAACGCTGGCGCGCGTGCGGTCGAAGGTGATCGTGGTCGTGTTCAACGACTCGACGCTGAGCCTCATCGCGATCAAGCAGAAGACGCACGACCACGGTGGCGAGCGGGCCGTGACGTACGCTCCCACCGACTTCGCAGCCGTTGCCACCGGCTGTGGTCTTCGTGCCGAACGGATTGCCGACGCCGGTTCGTACGCGCAGGCCCTACAGAGAGCACTCGAACACGACGGACCGACGTTGCTCGATGTGTCCGTGGATCCCTCCGCCTATCCGAGCTTGTTCGCCGCCATCCGCGGTGAACGCAGCATCAGGATCGCTGAATGAGTAGTACCGCGCGCTCGTTCCTGTTCGTGCCCGCCACCCGCACCGAACGGGTGGACACGGCGTTGAACAGTGACGCCGATGCCGTGATCGTGGACCTCGAAGACGGCGTCGGCTTGGCGGACAAGGTGAGCGCACGGGCATCGCTGGAGTCGTGGACATCGACACGTCCCTACCTGCTTCGCGTCAACGCGACCGGCACCTCGTTGCACCACGACGACCTACGCGCGATCGCATCACTCAAATACGTCACGGGCGTTGTGCTGCCCAAGGCCGAGCACGCCGACGACGTACGCGCTGTCATCGATCAACTGCCGCCCAATGTCGAGCTGTACGCGCTCATCGAATCTGCGTCCGGTTTGCTGCAGGCACCCGACATCGCACGCGCCGGCGTCGCCCGCCTGATGTTCGGATCGGCCGACTATCTCGCCGACCTCGGGGTGGTGCCAAGTTGCAACGTGTTCGCATTCCCACGGTCGTTTCTCGTGGTTGCATCGGCGGCGGCAGGAATCGCCCCTCCCGTCGATGGGCCGACACTCGCCTTCGACGACCCGACCGCCACAGAAACAGAGGCACTCGACGCGAAGGCGCTCGGCCTCGGCGGGAAGCTGTGCATCCATCCCAAGCAGCTCGAGCCGGTGAACCGGGTGTTCGCACCCACCGCCGACGAAATCGGATGGGCTCGGCGAGTCGTTGACAGCGCAGCCCAGCGCGACGGTGGAGCGTTCGCACTCGATGGCGCGATGATCGACGTGCCGGTGCTACGGCGCGCCCGCCGCATCCTCGGAATGCCGTGACCATGGGAGACACACATGACGACTACTGAGGACTCAGCAACGAGCGGTCCGCTCGCAGGACTTCGGATCATCGACATCTCCACGTACGTGGCCGGACCATCGTCCACGATGACACTGGCCCAGCTCGGTGCCGAGGTGATTCGTATCGACCCCATCGGCGGCGCCACCGATACGCGCCGGCTGCCACTCGACTCGCACGGCAACAGCCTCTACTGGGCTGGACTCAACAAGGCCAAGAAGTCGGTGGAAATAGACATCTCCAGTCCCGAGGGCCGCGAGCTCGTCACCGCGCTCGTGGCCGCGCCCGGCACCGGCAACGGCATCGTGGTCACCAATGCTGTCGGGCAACGATGGCTGTCGTACGAAGCCTTGAGCGAACGGCGACTCGATCTGATCCAGGTGCACATCACGGGCCGCAGCGACGGCAAACCCGCTGTCGACTACACCGTGAACTGCGAGGTCGGCCTGCCGTTCCTGACGGGTCCGGTCGACTTCGAGCGTCCCGTCAACCACGTGCTGCCGGCGTGGGATCTGCTGACGGGTGTACAAGCTGCGCTCGCCGTGGTGTCGGCCGATCGTGTTCGAACGATGACGGGCAAGGGTCAGCTCGTCACCGTCTCGCTCGCCGACGTGGCAGTGGCCACGATGGCCCATCTCGGCTTCGTCGCCGATGTCGTCGTGAATGGGCGTGGACGCCGACGCGAGGGCAACTATCTCTACGGCAGCTACGGCAGCGACTTCGCCACCGCCGATGGTCAGCGGGTCATGATCGTCGCGTTGACCGAGCGGCACTGGCGCAACCTCGTCGAGATGACCGGTCTCACCGAGACCATCGCCGCGCTCGAGCGTTCGCTGAACGTGGATCTCGCCGAGGAGGAATCGAGGTATCAGTATCGCGAGGTGCTCTCCGCACTGTTGAGCTCGTGGTTCGGGCAACGATCGTTCGAAGACGTGACGCGCGGCCTCGACGCGAGCAAGGTGCTGTGGGGCACCTATCGCACGGTCGAGGACCTCGTCACGAACCCGAACTCTTTGATGCACGCGACGGATCTGATGGTCGATGTCGACCAACCCGGTATCGGGCGGTTCCCCGTGCCGCGGCCGGTCCTCGACTTCTCCGGCTGGAACGACGGACAACCGGCGCCGGCGGCGGTTCTCGGCCAGCACACCGACGAGGTGCTGCGGGAAGCGCTCGGTTTCGACGAGCACCAGCTCGCCGACCTTCGCTCGCGATCCGTGATCGGTGGCAGGCGGTGAGCGAACCGGTCGACGGCTCGTCGCCGCCGAGCGAGCCGAGCGAAGAAACCGACGACGCTGTCACTGCGGCGATGGCGTTGGCGATGCACGAGCTGCTCGATGCGCCCGGCGCGGCGCCGGCATCGGGAGACGCACTGCCACCGCTATGGCATTGGATGGCGTTCGTGCCGCGGGTGCCCCAGCGCTGCATCGGCGCCGACGGGCATCCGAATCCGAGCCCACTTCTGGCCACTGTGGCAGTGGGCCGGCGGATGTTCGCCAGCGGCGAACTCACCTTCGAACACGCCGTCACGATCGGCGAGTCCATTCATCGCACGACCAAGATCGCGTCGATCGAGGACAAGACCGGCCGATCCGGCTCGCTCCGATTCGTCACACTTCGCCACCACCTCGCGGCCGCAGGTAGCCGGGCCGTTGTAGAGGATCAGCATCTCGTCTATCGGCCGGCGGTCGACGGGCCGAGCACAGCCGGGCCGGACACCGAGCCGGCCACCAGGCCCGAAGCCGGGCAGATGTGGCAGTGGGCCTCGGAGATCGTGCCCGACCCGACGCTGCTCTTCCGCTTCTCCGCGCTCACTTACAACGCCCACCGGATCCACTACGACCGCGAGTACGCGACACAGGTCGAGGGCTACGCGGGCCTCGTCGTGCACGGACCGTTGCAGGCGATCTTGTTGGCCGAACTCTGCCGGCGCAATGCCCCGGACCGGACGCTGACGGCGTTCCGGTTCCGCGCCGTGCGCCCCGCCTTCGAAGGTAGCCCGCTGCAATTCGTCGGCCGGTTCGACGGCCCAAGTCGCGTAGTCCTCGCCGCAATCGACCACGGCGGCCGCATCACCATGCGAGCCGAAGCGGATCTCACCGAGTATTCGGCCTGAGCCAAATCGACGGCGGTGCTTGCAGGATCAGACGGCGTCGGCGATCAGCCGACAATCAGCGGTGTCGCTAGCTGCGGCTACGGCTGCGGAACACCGAATAGCCGCCAGGGCCGACGAGGCAGCCGCCGATGATCAGCACAACGCCCAAGATTACCTGACCCTGGAAGAGTTGGACGATCCCGACGATGACGAGGATTGCAGCGATGACCCACAGGATAGTTGCGTTCATGATTTCTCCTTTTCGATGTAGCGAGACTGTGCCCTCCATCCGCTCAAAATAAACCCGTCGAGTCGAGCTGGACTTGGTCCTACACCCATCGAGGAATGGCGAAGGCGTCGCCCTGTCGAGTATCGTTTGGACCAAAACGACTTCCGGTACCAGGTCGACAGGAGGCGAGTACATGGGTGAGATTGTGGGGGCTGCGATTGTGTCGCATGTTCCGCCGATCGTGTTGCCACGC
>JAYUDQ010000619.1:0-3890 GCA_043739745.1 Acidimicrobiia bacterium
CACGATCGGCATCGACGGGCTGGGCCTGTCGGTGAGGCTCGATTCGCTGTCGATGGTCATGCTGACCATGATCGCCCTGCTGGCAGTGGTGATCTTCCGCTACAGCTGCACCTACCTCGAAGGCGACGCCCGCCACGGCGTGTTCCTGGGCCGACTGGCGATCACGGTCATGTGCGTCGAGGTGCTGGTGCTCGCCGGCAACCTCGCCCTGTTGGTCGGCGCCTGGATCGCCACCAGCCTCGCACTGCATCGGCTGTTGCTGTTCTACCCAGACCGCCGAGCCGCGGTGGTGGCCGCTCGCAAGAAGTTCATCGTCGCCCGGATCGGCGACACGTTCCTGATCGGGGCGGCGATCCTGCTCTACCACCGCTTCGGAACGGGCGACCTCACCACCATCTTCGACGCGGCCCCGGCCGCGGCGCGCGGCGGGTGGGCCATCGGTGCCGTCGAACTCGCGGCGCTGTGCATCGCGGTCGCCGCGGTGTTGAAGGCCGCGCAGTTCCCCACCCACGGTTGGCTGGTCGAGGTCATGGAGACCCCCACGCCCGTATCGGCGCTGCTCCACGCCGGGATCCTGAACGCCGGACCATTCCTGGCCCTCCGGATGGCGTTCGTGCTCGACCGATCGGACGCGGCGACGGCGCTGCTGATCGCGATCGGGGGCTTCACCGCGGTGTTCGCCTCGGTGGTCCTGCTGACGCAACCGTCCGTGAAGGTCGGTCTTGGCTACTCGAGTGCAGCCCACATGGGTTTCATGCTCATGGTGGCCGGCCTCGGGATCTACCCGGCCGTGCTACTGCACCTCGTCGCCCACTCGTTCTACAAAGCTCATGCGTTCCTCTCTTCGGGCAGCGTCGTCGACGAGATCCGCGCCGCGCCCGTCGCACTTCCACGCCGGCTCGGTCATCCCGCGCGGCTGCTGAGCAGCGCGGCGATGGCGCTGGCCATCTATGCGGTCCTCGCGCTGACCTGGGGGATACGACTCGGCGACCAACCCCTGCTGATCGCCATCGGCGCGATTCTGGTACTGGGTACCACCCAGATCATCGGGCCCGCTCTCGACTCCGACGGGCCGATGACCGGGACGATGCGTGCCGCCTTCCTGGCGGCCGCGGTCACAGTGTCGTTCTTCACCCTCGAGTCGGGGATGCAATGGATCCTGGGTGAGGTGGTTCCCCACCACGGAACCCGCACCGGCATCCACGCCGCGCTCGTCGTGGTGATCGTCGCCTCCTTCGCCATGGTCATCGGGTTTCAGCTCATGGGCCCGGCCCGGCCACCCGGACGCCGCCAACGCAGGCTGGCACTGCATCTCCGCAACGGCCTGTATGCCAACGCCGCCTTCGACCGGTTGGTCGGATCGCTGCGAGTCCCGACGTCGACACCAGGGCCCGCCCGATGAACACCGCGGCACCCGTCGACCCGTCCACGATCAACCTCACTCACGGAGGCGACCCCATGCCCATCACCGCGACCCCCGAGCCTGCGGTCGCCTCGACCAACGGCATAGTGCAGGCGCTTCACGCCGCCGGGCAACGCATCGCGCCCGTCTGGCCGCTGGAGCGGTTCGTGGCCGTGAACCCGTACTTCGGCCTCGCCGACCTGAGCTTCGGCGAGGCCGCAAGTCTGCTGGCCCGGACCGGCGGCGCTCAGTCCACCATGCCGATGTCCTTCTACCTCGATGCACTCGAGGACGGCCGGATCACCAACGACGCACTCGAGGCGATCCTTGCGGCCAGCGACACCGCGCCGCACGACGCGAGTGGCTTCATCGACCACTGTCGGTCGCTGGCCGCATCGACCGACCACGAGCCGACTCGGACACCGACGGTGGCACGGGTCGCGACCGCGCTGACGGGCTCCGACTGGGCACACCTCGCCACCGACCGGATCTCCGCCTGGGCCGCCGGCTACTTCGACCGCGGCCAGGCCATGTGGCGACCCGGCAAGCCCGGCCAGGGAGCCTTCGCCGACTGGCTCGACGAAGCGAGCATCGATCGGACCCCCGAGGTCATGGGCCTGGCCGGGTTCCGCCGTGCTGTGCGATCACTCCCGACCGACCACCTCTTGGTCGCGGCTCGCGCCGCGCAGACCTTCGGCCTCAGCGAGCGCGAACTTCCGATCTACCTGCACGGGCTGCTCATGCAGGTCGGCGGGTGGGCGGCCCACTGCGCCCGGATCGGGTTCGAGGCCTCACTCCAGGGCCATGACGACACGACGCTCATCGAGTTCGGGGCCATCCTCCTCGGCTGGGAACTCGCGCTGTACGAGACGCTCGCGGACCGGGGCATCCACCAAGCGTGGGCGGAGGCACGGGCCACGACCGACTGGTTCGGAGATCAGGTCGATCCTCGGCTGGCCGCCGGACTGCTGCTCCAGGCGGCGCTGGATCGCTCCGAACAGCAGCGGATCATGACCTCGATCGGCACGGGCACCGATCGACCGAGTATCCAGGAGGTTCGCCCCCAGGCGCAGGCCGTGTTCTGCATCGACGTCCGCTCCGAGGTGTTCCGTCGACACCTCGAGACCACCGACGACCGGATCGAGACGATCGGGTTCGCAGGCTTCTTCGGTGTCGCGATCGAATACGTGCCGATCGCCCACGCACGAGGCTCCGCCCAGTGCCCCGTGCTCCTGACCCCCACCCATACGATCAGCGAGACGGTCCCAGACCCCGAGGAGCTCCAGGACGCCGTCGCGCGCCGTCGCCTCTCGCACCATGTTCAGCGGGCATGGAAGTCGTTCAAGATGGGCGCGATCTCGTGCTTCAGCTTCGTGGGTCCGGTCGGACTGCTGTACCTCCCGAAGCTCTTCACCGACGGCTCCGGTCGCACCCGTCCGACTCGGCCTGCCGACATCGAGAGCCTCAACCCGGAGACCATCCACGGTCGAGGTCCGTCGCTCGCCGTCGCCGAAGGGCCGGGAGGTTCGACCGGCATCGGGCTCGAGGCGAGAGTGTCGCTGGCGGAGGGCATGCTTCGTGCGACCTCGCTCAACGACCGACTCGCTCCACTCGTTTTCATCGTCGGTCACGGCGCATCGACGGCGAACAACCCCTACGAGAGCGCGCTGCACTGCGGGGCGTGCGGCGGAAACACCGGCGAAGCCAACGCGCGAGTTGCCGCCGTGATCCTCAACGACCCCGACGTTCGCGCGGCGCTGGCCGAACGAGGACTCACCGTGCCGACCGACACCTGGTTCGTGGCCGCCCTCCACGACACCACCACCGACAAGATCACCGTCTTCGACGCAGCACTGATCCCGGACCACCTCACGGTCGAGATGGGCGAGCTCACTTCCTCGTTCGCCTCGGCCGGCCATGCCGCGCGGATTGAACGCGCCGAGCGGTTCAACCTGGTCGAGGGCAGCGACATCGACAAGGCAGTGCTGCGACGCAGCACCGACTGGGCCCAGGTTCGCCCCGAGTGGGGACTCGCCGGCTGTCGGGCGTTCATCGCCGCGCCGCGGCGCCGGACCCTTGGGGTCGACCTCGGTGGGCAGGCGTTCCTGCACTCCTACGACTGGCGGAGCGACGACGGCTTCGGCGTGCTCGAACTCATCCTCACGGCGCCGGTCGTCGTGGCCAGCTGGATCAGTCTTCAGTACTACGCGTCAACGGTCGAACCCCACCGCTTCGGATCGGGCAACAAGACGCTGCACAACGTCGTCGGTCGCGTCGGTGTCCTCGAAGGCAATGCCGGGGACCTCCGGGTCGGGCTCCCATGGCAGTCGATCCACGACGGCGAGGCGCTCCAGCATGAGACGCTTCGACTGAACGTCATCATCGAGGCCCCCACGGAAGCCATCGACACGATCCTGGCCAACCACCAACACGTCGCGGACCTGTGTGACCACGGCTGGATCCAGCTCCTGACCATGGACGACGACGG
>JAYUDQ010000620.1:0-9778 GCA_043739745.1 Acidimicrobiia bacterium
GAGGCTCTCCCCTCAGAACGAGCGATGTGCGAGGAGCTCGGTGTTGCCCGCACCTCGGTGCGCGAGGCCATGCAGTGGCTGGCGTCGGCCGGCCTCACCGAACGACGCGGCAACCGCACGCATGTGGTCGAGCGGCTCCCCGATCTGCGGCTCGACGTCGACCAGCGCAAGCTCCGACTCCGCGAGGTGTTCGAGGTCCGCCGTCTGCTGGAGCTGCCGATGGCCGAGCTTGCCGCCGAGCGGGCCACCGACGAGGAACGCGCCGGGATCGACCGGCTGGGCCGCCAGTTCCGCAAGACCATGTCGATCGCCGCGTTTCGCCCACTCGACCGCGACTTCCACTGGGCGGTCGCCCGCGCTTCGCACAACGCGGTGTTGGCCGAGGTCTACCTGAAGGTGCTCGAAGGCCTCTTCGAGTCCGATGAGTTCGCCTCGCTGCTCTACGCGAAGCCGAACAAGGCCGCGGTGGCGAAGATCGTCGCCTCGGCCACCGAGGCGCACCAGGCGATCGCCGCCGCCATCGTTCGGGGCGACCAGGTGGCCACCGTCGTGGCCGTCGAGGCCCACCTGAGCGACGTCGAAGATCGAATGCTGGCGCAGCTCGTATGACTGGTGATGCTGGGACGCGCTGCCCAAGGCCCTGGGAGGGGACGCAATGAAGATGCACACGGATTCCCGCTACGTCTGGTTCCTCGACGACTCGGCCTTCCGAGACACCGACCGGCCCGGCTTCCGCCGCCGTGTCGTGAACGGGGAGCAGCTGCAGCTGTGCTTCTGGCGGATCGCCGGCGGCTCCACCGGATCGGTGCTGCACTCCCATGCCGGCAACGAGCAGCTCGGCATCGTCATGCGCGGCGCACTCGACTTCCGCATCGGGGCCACGCCCGACGAGATCGGCGAACGCCAGGTGCTCCATGAGGGTGACGTGTACCTGGCACCGGTGACCGTGCCCCACGGCGACAGCATCTTCGTGGGCGACGACGAGTTCGACGAATGCTGGATCCTCGACGTGTTCGCCCCGCCGCGCGACGACCTCCGGAACGGCTGAGCGGTGCTCACCCCGGATTGGCGGTTGGCGGTCGACATCGGCGGCACGTTCACGGACGTCGTCCTCCTTGACGCGGCGACGGGCACGGTCATCGTCGACAAGACACTCACCACGCCGTCCGCGCCGCTCGACGGTGTCCGCACCGGCCTCCGCCAGCTCCTGGCCAAGGCCGGCGTTGCCCCCGCCGACATCACCGCCCCGATCGTGCACGCCACCACACTCATCACGAACGCACTCATCGAAGGAAAAACCGGGCGGGCAGGGCTCGTCACCACGCTCGGCTTCGGCGACACGCTGCTCATCCGCGACGAGCACCGCTACGACATGTACGACCTGCAGCTCGAATTCCCGCAGCCGCCGATACCACGTGCACGTACCTTCGAGATCGACGAGCGGGTGCTGGCCTCGGGTGTCGTGCACACGGTGCCATCTGCCCAAGCGCTATGTGCACTTACGGATGAGCTTCGGTCCGCCGAGGTCGAGTCCGTCGGCATCTGCCTGCTGAACAGCTACGCCAACGCCGCGAACGAGCGCGCCGTCGCCGCACATCTGCGGGCCGCACTCGGCGTGCCGGTGTGCGTGTCGTTCGAGGTGTCGCCGCAGATCCGTGAGTACCCGCGCATGGTCACCACGGCGTGCAATGCGGCCACCATGCCGGTGATCGGCCCGTACCTCGACGAGCTCCAGGTGTGGCTCCGTCAGGAGGGCTTCGGTGGGTCGGTGCTGATGATGCTCTCGAACGGCGGCGTCGTGTCGGCCGAGGAGGCTGCGCGGGTGCCGATCCGCCTTGTCGAATCAGGTCCTGCGGCCGGCTCGTTGGCCGGCGTCTGGTACGCGCAGCGGCTCGGGCTCGACCGACTGCTGTGCTTCGACATGGGCGGAACCACGGCAAAGAGCTGCCTCGTCGTTGACGGCGAACCCGAGCTGTCCAACAGCTTCGAAGTGGCACGGGCGTACCGGTTCAAGAAGGGCTCGGGCTTCCCGGTGTCGGTGCCCTCCGTCGACCTCGTCGAGATCGGTGCGGGTGGCGGCTCGCTGGCTCGGCTCGACGACCTCGGTCTGCTGAAGGTCGGCCCACAGTCGGCCGGGGCCGAACCGGGGCCGGTCTGCTACGGACGCGGTGGCATCCAGCCCGCCGTCACCGACGCCGACCTCCTCCTCGGCCGTCTCGATGCCGGCTACTTCCTCGGCGGCGACATGGCCCTCGACACGGCCGGTGCGTCCGAAGCCATGGCCAAGATCGCAAGCGCGCTGAACACTTCGATCGCTGACGCGGCGGCCGGTGTGGCCGAGCTGGTCGATCAGAACATGGCGGCCGCGGCGCGCATGCACGCGGTCGAACGCGGCGTCGATCTGCGGGGTGTGAGCCTGATCGCGTTCGGTGGCGCCGGGCCCGTCCACGCGTGCGGTGTGGCCGAACTGCTCGAGGCGCCACAGGTTGTGTTCCCGGTGAATGCCAGCGTGCTGTCGGCGTTCGGTTCGCTCGTGTCGCCGGTGCGCATCGATGTCGCCCGCAGCCTCGTGCGTTTGCTGGCCACGCTCGACGAGGCCGAACGCGACGGGGTGCTCGACGAGCTGCGGGCCGAGGGCCGTCGGGTGCTGAGCTCGGCGGGTGTGGCCGACGACGCCATCAACTTCCGTTACGGCCTCGACGCCCGGTATGCAGGGCAGGGGCACGAGATCACGCTGTGGCTGGGCGAGGGCGACACGTTCCCGGCGACCCGCGACGAGATCGCACAGCACTTCGAGGACGAGTACCGCAGGGTCTACGGGCTCGCCATCCCGGGCGTGCCGGTCGAGGCGGTCACGTGGCGGCTCTCGGCCTACGCACCTCCGCCGACCTTTGCCGAGGTCGCCGTGTCCGCTGCCGCGTCGAGTGTGCCGACCCCGATCGGGACGCGATCCGTCCGCCTCACCCGTGGCGCCGCCGTCGATGTGCCGGTCTACCGTCGGACCGACCTCGGCGCGGGGTCCCGGTTCGACGGCCCGGCCATCGTCGAGGAGCGCGAAACGACGGCCGTGATCCGGGCCGGATGGGCGTGCGAAGTCCTGCCCGACGGGGTCATCCTGGCGACGTTCGCGGGTGCATCAGTCGGGGCGGACGAGCGTGCGGTCGCAGCGGAGGTCGCAATGGGCGAGGTCACGGTGAGCATCGCTGGCGCCGCGCCGACGTTCGATCCGATCGAGCTCGAGGTCTTGTGGGCGTCGCTCATCTCGACCGTCAACGAGCAGGCCCGCGCCCTGCAGCGGGCCGCATTCAGCCCCATCGTGCGCGAGGCCGGCGACCTCGCCAACGGACTGTTCGACCGGGCCGGCCGCATGGTCGCGCAGGCCATCACCGGCACGCCCGGGCACATCAACAGCCTGGCGATGGCTGTCGCCCACATCCTCGAGACGTACCCACCCGACTCGCTGACCCCAGGCGACGTCGTCATCACGAACGATCCGTACAAGACGGCCGGGCAGCTGCTCGACGTCACCGTGCTCGTCCCCGTGTTCAAGGGCACGCGGGTGATCGCGTTCTTCGGTTCGACGATCCACCACACCGACGTGGGCGGCTACGGCATCGGTGCGGGTGCGCGCGACGTGTTCGAGGAGGGCCTGTGGATCCCGATCTGCAAGCTCATGAACGCCGGGCAGCGCAACGACGACGTGTGGCGATTCATCCTCTCGAACGTGCGCCAGCCCGACCACATGGCCGGCGATCTCCACGCGCAGATGGCCTCGGCCGAAGTCGGCGCGCAACGTCTACTTCGTCTGTGCACAGATCATCACCTCGCCGACATCGAGGTGCTCGGCGACGAGATCATCCAGCGGTCCGAGCATGCCACCCGCCAGTCGATCCGGGCGTTGCCGGCGGGGACGCACCGAGCCACGTCGATCCTGGACCTGGCCGACGGTTCGGAGATCGTGATCGCCGTCGCCATCACGATCGATCCGGTGTTGGGCGAGATCCTCGTCGACTATGACGGTTCTTCGGACGCAAGCCCGTTCGGCATCAACGTCGTCAAGAACTACACGCACGCCTACACGACCTTCACGATACGGGCCATCCTCAACCCCGACGTGCCGAACAACGCCGGCTCGCTCGCGCCGATCCGCATGGAGGCGCCTGTCGGCTCGATCGTCAACGCCGTCAGTCCGGCGCCGTGCACGGCCCGCCACGTGGTCGGCATGTTCCTGCCGATGCCGATCCTGCGGGCGCTCGGCGAGGTACTGCCGAACTCGGTGATGGCCGAGGGCGCGGCGGCGGTCTGGACGATGCAGGTGAGCGGCAAGCACGATGACGGGCGGCCGTTCATCACCGCGATGTTCACCTACGCGGGTGGCGTGGGGGCGCGATTCTCGAAGCCGGGTCTCTCCGCGACCTCGTACCCGACCGGCGTCGCGGCCGTGCCGGTCGAAGTGGTCGAGGCGTCTGCGCCGATCCGCTTCCTCCGCAAGGAGTTGCGGGTCGGCTCGGGGGGTGCGGGGCGCGAGCGGGGCGGCGACGGTCAGATCGTGGAGTTCACCGTCGACACCGAAACGCCCTGGGTACTGAACGCAGTCACCTCACGGCTCGCCCGCGGACCGGCCGGACTCTTCGGTGGTTCGCCGGGAGCCTCGGGAACCTTCACCGTGAACGGCGAGCCGATCGTCAGCCAGGCCCGGGTGACACTGCAGCCCGGCGACGTCGTGCGCCTCGAACTACCCGGCGGCGGCGGGTACGGCAGTCCGGCATGACCGGCCCTGCGGCTGCCGCAACGTTCGCTTCCCGGTGGCGGCGCGCCGTAGGCGCAGTCGGCGACCGACCGTTCCTCACGTGGGAATCGCGCGAGGGTCGAGTCCATACGTGGACATACGAATCGTTCGACGCATTGGTCCGGCGCACCGCCGGTGGGTTGACAGCGAATGGTGTGGTTGCGGGCGACGCGGTCCACCTCGTGCTCGCCAACTCGCCGGCGTTCGTCGCCACCTGGCTGGCCGCGACGCAGCTCGGCGCGTGGATCGTACCGAGCGACCCATTCGCGCCGGCTGGCGAGCTCGCCGGCCACCTCTCGAGAACATCAGCGCGCATAGGGATCTGTTCGAACGACCGAGCCGACACGTACCGGACAGCCGCGTGCGACCGGGCCGTCGCCGTGGTAGCGATCGACGAGGACGACATCACACTCGACGTGTTGGCCGGCCCTACGGTCGCCTCTTCACCTCCCGGGCCGCTCGACCGCGCCGCCGTGATGTTCACCTCCGGCACCACATCGGCACCCAAAGGCGTGGTGATCACCCAGGCCAACTATGCGTTCGCAGGCGACGTCATGGCCGCCGCAGCTGCCCTCACCCCGGCGGACCGCTGCCTCGTCGTGCTGCCCATGTTCCACGCCAACGCGCAGTACTACTCGTTCGCCGCAGCCATCAGCGCCGGTGCATCCGTCGTGCTCATGCCCGCGTTCTCGGCCAGCGGCTTCCTCGCCCAGGCGGCCCGCCACGGCGCAACGCACGCATCGTTGTTCGCCGCCCCACTGCGCATGATCCTGGCGAAGCAACCACCGCCGGAGCCATCGATCGCGCTTCGTCACTGCTGGTTCGCGCAGGACATCGCTGCGGATCAGCATGCCGAGCTGACGCGCCTCTTCGGCTGTGCGCCACGCCAGCTCTACGGCATGACCGAGACGATCCCGGCCGTGCTCTCCAGTCCCGCGCTGAGTGCCCGACACGACGCGATCGGCGGGCCGACGCTCGGCTGCGCGGTCCGTCTCGCAGCGCTCGGCGCGGACGAGCACCCCGAGATCCAGGTCGGCGGCCGACGTGGCGTGGAGCTGTTCGCCGAGTACCTCGACGACCCCGTGACTGCAGCCGAGTCGTTCACGGCCGACGGCTGGTTCCGCACACGTGATCGGGCATGGACCGATGAACACGGCGAATGGCACTTCGCGGGACGCAACGCCGACGTGTTGAAGGTGGCGGGCGAGAACGTGTCGACGGTCGAGATCGAGGCTGTTCTGAGCGCGCATATCGATGTGCTCGAGGCCGCAGTGATCGGTGAGGCCGACCCGATGCGTGACGAGGTCCCGATCGCGTTCGTGGTCGCGGCGCCACACGTCGATCACCTCGATGTCGACGCGTTGCACCGATGGTGCGAGGAGCGGCTCTCCAAGGTGAAACGACCGAGACGCATAGAGATCGTCGAGGAACTCCCGCGGACCTCGGTCGGCAAGATCCGCAAGTTCCTGCTGCGTACTACGCCCCCGGTCGCGCCCGAATCATCGCTACGACACGAAACCGAAACACGAACCGGATAGGAAGGCGATCGATGCCCCAGAACGAGCAGACCCGCAACCCCGCTCCGCTTTTCGGCCCCGAGATGTTCCGAGCGTTCGACGACTCGGTGGGACCAACCGAATCGGCCAGCACGCTGCCGCCCGTTCTGTACACGAGCGACGAGTTCCTCGGCTTCGAGCGCGAGGCGATCTTCGCCCACGAATGGCTGTGCCTCGGCCGCACCAGCCAGGTGCCCAACGCCGGAGATTTCACGACCGTGAACATGTGCGGCGAGCCGCTGATCATCGCCCGCGACAAGTCCGGCGAGGTGCGGGTGCTGTCGGCCGTCTGCCAGCACCGGGGCATGCTGGTCGCCGAGGGGAGCGGCAACTGCGGCACGTTCAAATGCCCCTACCACCACTGGATCTACGGGCTCGACGGTCGGCTCCTGGGTGCGCAGTCGATGGAGCGCGCGGTCGGCTTCGACAAGGCCGACTGGGGCTTGCCGGTGCTGCGCAGCGAGGAGTGGCACGGCTTCCTCTTCGTGACATTCGACGCCGACATCGCCCCGCTCGCGCCTCGCATGGCCGCCTTCGAACCGCTGATCGCGAACTTCGACCTCGACGAGTGCGTCGGCCGTCCAACCACCGATCACTACCCGGCCATGCCGTGGAACTGGAAGGTGATGTTCGAGAACTTCAACGACGGCTACCACGCCAACAAGCTGCACGCCGGCGTCCACGACTTCTGCCGCAGTGAGGATGCCGCCTTCCCGGTGGAGTGGAACGACGACCACGCGTTCATCATGCGCACCAACCGCTTCACCCACATCGACGGCGGCTTCAACGCGACGCAGAAGGCGCTGCTGCCGCTCTTCCCGGCCCTCACCGACGAGGAGCGCTGGCGAGTCACGTTCGCGCTCGTACCGCCCACACTCACGCTCGGGTTCGCGCCCGACCAGATCTTCTACTTCCTCGTCCGTCCGCTCACCGCGGACACGATCGACCTCGAGATCGGCTACCTGTTCCACCCCAAGGCGGTCGAGGACCCGCTGTTCGAGGAGAAGTTCGCACTCTCGTCCTTGGGCGTGCAGGGCATCGTGATGCAGGACGTGCATACGACCACGCTCGTGCAGCAGGGCCTCCATTCGCGCTTCGCCCGCCGGGGCCGCTACGCGTGGCAGGAGGAGACGCACCGCCAGTTCAACCGCTGGCTCGTGGACCGCTATCGGCGGGCATGGCCGACCTCCGACTCGACTACTGCTCCGGAGCTGTCGTGACCTTCGACGCCTTACAGCCCCAACACGGGCCGATCCGCGGAGAGCATCACGTGCGGGCGACTCCGGAGAACATCCTGTGGGGCTACCTCCCGAACGCGGCCGCGACGCCGATCCTCACGGTCGACGCCGGTGCGACCGTCACCGTCGACACGCTCTCCCACGAGGGGCTGCTCGAGGACCAGGGTCGCGACCCCATCACGTACTTCGCCTCCGACGGTGTCGATCGGCGAGGGGTCCTCGACGATGCGGTCGACATCGCCACCTCAGGCATCGCCCACCACAATGCCGACGACGGCCCGCACATCGTCACCGGTCCGATCGCGGTACGCGGCGCCCGACCCGGCGACGTGCTGAAGATCGACGTCCTCGAACTTGCGCTGCGCGCCGGTACCACTCGGTGTCGCTCTTCAGCCCGGTGGCACAACGAGGTGGAGGTTTGTACGGCGTTCTGCCCTTCGCCGGCGGCACGCGGCGCGTCGAGTTCCCACTCGCCCCGTTCATGGGCGTGATGGGCGTATCTGCCCGTGCAGGTCGACGGCGCGCTCTTCCACGTCGGCGATCCGCACTACGCGCAGGGCGATGGAGAAGTCGCACTCACGGCGATGGAGGCGAGCCTGCGAGGCACGTTCCGGCTCAGCATCCTGCGTGGCGACGAGGCCCGCGCCGCGACCGGTCTGCTCACCGCGCCGTTCATCGAAACCGACGAGGCATGGGTTCCGGTCGGGCTCGATGCCGATCTGAACGAGGCGATGAAGAAGGCGGTGCGCAATGCCATCACCTTCCTCGAACGCACACAGGGCATGGAGCGCCACATCGCGCTCGCCTACCTCAGCGCGGCCGCCGACTTCGAGGTTTCGCAGGTCGTCGATGCGGTGAAGGGCGTCCACTGCGTCATCCGGAAGCGGGACTTCCCGACATGGTGAGTGCATGGCTCGTGGGGGGTTTGCCGTGAAAGCCCTTTCCCATGCCACACACGGCGGTCCCGAGGTGCTCCGGCTTGTCCATGTGCCCGACCCCGAACCTGGTCCGGTCGATGTCGTTGTGCGCGTCTGCGCCACTGCGGTGAACCGGCTCGACGTGGTCCAGCGGGCAGGCTGGTTCACGCTTCCCGGCTTCGCACTTCCCCACATCGCAGGCATGGACGTGGCAGGCGAGATCATCGCTCTCGGATCCGACGTCCACGACCTCGCCATCGGCCAGCGAGTGGTCATCGACCCGTCGATGGCCGAAGTCTCCGAGAAGTCGAACTATGCGAACCTAGGAGATCGCTACGGCCTACTCGGCGTGATCGGAGCGACCCTCGACGGTGGCTACGCCGAGCTCTGCCTCGCACCGGCGTCGCACGTGCATGCGATCCCGGACCACATCACCGACGATGCCGCGGCTGCATTTCCGACGTCGTACGTCACCGCGTGGCATGCGCTGTTCGAATCGGGTGGATTGCGTGCGGACGAGACGGTGATGGTGAACGCCGCGGCGAGCGGCATCAGCATCGCGGCCATCCAGCTGGCGAACCGCGCCGGTGCACGGGTGCTGGCGAATGCAGGTACCGATGAGAAGTGCGAGCGCGCGATTGCGGTGGGCGCGGCCGCGGCGTGCAACAACCGCACGACCGATCTCGCCGCGTTCGTACGCGCGCAGACCGACGGTCGCGGCGTCGATCTCGTGTTCGATCACGTCGGTCCGGCGCTGTGGGATGCGTCGCTGCGCTCGCTCGCCATCCGCGGACGGCTCGTCTGCTTCGGCAACACGACCGGCGACTCGGTGACGATTCCGTCGCTCGGCCAGCTGTTCCACCTCGGGCTGCGCATCATCGGGAGCGACCCTTACCGCCCCGACGAGTTCGCGGCAGCGTGGCAGGTGTTCTGCGATGCGTCGCTGCAGCCCGTGATCGACTCGACCTATCCCCTGGCCGAGGCGGGCGCAGCGCAGGAACGCCTGATCGCCGGCCGGGCCTTCGGCAAGATACTGCTCGTCTCGTAGGTCCAGGCCGTGCGCACGGCGCAGCGCGGCTGCGGTTTCTCGCCGCCCGGAGAGAATCCGAACCGTGCGCACGGAAAGTCGCCGCCCGGTGAGAAACCGCACGGCCACGGCCCGGCCCGCCGGCCCCCGCCGCGGCACCCGGCCCCGGCACCGGCCCCGGCACCGGCACCTCAGCCGATGACCTCAGCCCCTCGGCGCGAACGCGGCGGCTGCCAGCGGCCGATCGAGCG
>JAYUDQ010000621.1:0-9769 GCA_043739745.1 Acidimicrobiia bacterium
CTCTTGACGTCGAGCAGCTTCTTGGCTCGGACCTCTTCGAACGCCTCGCCGATGATGCTGGTGGAAAGCCCCAGGCTGCGCGAAAGGCGATAGATCGACGTCGTGTCGTCGGCCATCGTGCGCCGCAGCACGAGATCGATGACCGTCGTGAAAGGGATGTCGAGTGCGCTGCGTTGCGCGGGTGCGGAAACATCGAGCTCAGTTCCGGACATGAAGGTGTGTATCGGCACGCGCGGTGCGCGGTTTGACCCCAAAAACCGGATCCTCGCGGCCGGGGTCCCCGGCAGGTCAGGGTCCCTGGTCGGCGATCAGAGGCGGTGCCGGCGTGGGAGCGGTCGACGGAGGCGACGCAACGGGGGCGTTGCGAACAGAGCCGGGCTGGGCGCGGTCGGCGAGGATCACGACATCGCCGGCCGCCTCAGCTGCGACCGCCGCAGCGGCAACGCGGGGCAGCCCGACGCGGTCGGCCCAGTCGTAGACCGTCTCCCCGGTCCGCAGCACGGTTGCCGCTTCGTCACGCAACCTCGCCAGGCTGCGCTGTTTGTCGATGCGCCAGGGTCCGAGGCGCAGCGAGAGGTAGGCGAGCGTGCCGAGCGGGATGGGCAGCCAGAACGCTGCGAGCCGATACGTCGGGACGCCGAGGGTGACCGTGGTCGCGGCGACACCGAAGAAGGCCAGCATCGAGCTCAGCGCAAGGTCGAGCACGCCGAGCCCGCCCGGCGTCAAAGGGATCGCTGCGGACACGTTGGCGACACAGAACGCGACCAGTAGGGAGTCCGGCCGGACCCATTCCCCGAACGCTCGTAGGAACATCCACAGGGAGGCCGCATCCAGGAGCCAGTTCAGGGCCGACCAGAACACGAGCCTGCGCAACAGCGCGGGATGGGCACCGAGCGAGCGGATGCGTTCGCCGAAGCGCCGCATGATCCCCGACACCCGTTCCGGATCGAGGAAGGAGAAGTGCCGAGCCAGCGAACGGACGATCCGCTCCGCCCGGTCGGCCCCCTTCACCAGCAGGACGACGACTGCGCCAAAGGCGCCGAGCAGGAAGATGCCGACGAGCGCGGTTGTCACGTACACGGGGTTCACCCCGCTGAGCGGGATCGACACCAGAAGCGTGAGCCAGAGCAGGAGGTTGAGGATCACGGCCGACCCGAGCCCGGCGGTCGCAAGGGCGAATCCAGCACCGGCCGAGTCGACTCCGGCCAACGTGAGCAGCCGATACCCGAGGGCCGATCCGGCGGCGCTGCCGCCGGGCACGAGGTTGGTCACGGTCTTGGTCGACATCTGTACGCGCAGGATTGTTGAAAGCCGGATCTGACTGGGCGACAAGGCCACACGAGTGAACTGGGAGTACGCCAGCAGCGCGGCGAACTGGAAGGCAAGGCCGGCGATGAGCATTACGCCGTCGACGTCGCTCAGCGTGTTGACGGCGCGCCGGAGGCCGGCAAGCTGGGGAACGGCGACATAGTTCAACAAGAAGAGCGCGACGACGGCTTGGACGGTGCGGGTCATCCGCTTGCGGAACGTCGGCTTCGCACGCTCGCGTGTGCGTCGGCTCGCAGGTGCGGGTGCCTGCACTGGTCAGGTCCGACCGAAGAAGAGACGGACCTCGGCGCGATAGCGCCCGACATCGGCGTCGAGCGCGATCCTCCACTGGTGGAAGCCCTCGGGGACGGCCTGTTCGGCTCCGTCGCCGGCGCGGGCGAAGAACGGCACACGGCGGTCCGCGATGGTCGCTCCCCATGCGGGGCCGGGCGTCGTGACGACCGCGAGGGGCAGCGTCTCGGTGGTGAAGAGCCCGTCGACGACTGCTCCCATCATGGCCGCAAGGTCATGGCAGGGCATCTCACCGGGCGGGCAGAACGTGCCCCCGAAGCGCCGATAGAACGCGAGTGGGCCGGCGAGGAACGCGGCAGCCGGGTTTGCCCTGGCGTCGATGATGGCGAACTCGTCGTCGGTCATGGTGGCCCGGTGCGTGGCATCGAGACCGACCAGTAGCGGCGGTGTCGGCCAGGCCGCTGACACCACGATCGAGGCGGCCTCCGGGTCGTGCGCGATGTTGGCCTCGGCCGCGGGCTGCGCGTTGCCCGCGGTACTGATCGCGCCACCCATGACCACGAGCGAACCCACCCGCGACGCCCACGTCGGATCCTGTAGCACGGCCGTGGCGATGTTCGTGAGCGGCCCGAGCGTGACAAGGGTGATCTCGCCCGGGCGTTCGTCGACGATGCGCCGTAACAGGGCAACGGCCGGCTCGTCTCCTGCGCCAAAGGGCGCTCCGGGGATGCCGACGTCGCCGAGGCCGTCGAAACCATGGATGAAGTCGGCCCGGCGCAGGAACGGCGCGTCCGCGATCGGTTTCGCTTCGCCCTCGGCCACGGGAACGATCTGCCCGTGCGCGTGAAGGACCCGACACGCGTTCGCCGTCGCTTCCTCGAGGGTCACGTTGCCCCACACCGTGGTGATGGCCAGCACGTCGACCTCGGGATGATCGAGGGCCCACCAGATCGCGGCCGCGTCGTCGATGCCGACGTCGGTGTCGATGATCACGGCGAGGTTCGGACCCATCGCTCAGGTCTCCGCTTCGAGCCAGAGAGCGATGCCATCGAGCGCCGCGGTCTTCACCCCGTCGGGAGCGCCACCCGACTCGATCGAGCAGCGGGCGACGAACGCAAGCTGCTCGTCGTCGAGCCCGAGTTCCTGGCGGCAGAGCTCGTACTCGTCGAGGATGCCCGGACCGAACAGCAGTGGATCGTCGCCGTTCACTGAGCAGCGCACCCCGGCCTCGAGCAGCCGCGGCAGCGGGTGTTCGGCAAGGCTCGGGAAGACGCCGAGCATGATGTTCGAGGTCGGGCACACATCCAGGCAGATGCCAGCTGCAGCGATCTGCTCGACCAGGCCCGGTAGCTCGAACGATCGGACGCCATGTTGAATTCGGTCGGCGTCGAGCAGTTCGATCGAGTCGCGCACGAAGGTCGCACCTTCGAGTTCGCCGGCGTGCGGCGTGATGAGCAGCCCGCCGGCTTTCGCGCTGGCGAACGCCGCTACGAAGTCCTGCGGCGGGTGCCCGACCTCGTCGTTGTGCAGCCCGAAACTGACCACGCCGCGGTCCATGAGTCCGATGGCCTGGTGTGCCAGACGCTCGGCTTCCTCCGGAGTGTCCTGCACACGGTCGACGGCAGCCATGAAGCGGATCGTGATGCCGTGGCGCTCGGATGCAGCGTGGAACGTCTCGAGCACGAACTCCCAGCAATGCCGGTCGGACGGGAACGAGCTGTGGTAGTTCCCGGCCCAGAAACTCGGCTCGAGATAGACGGCGCCATCGGCCACATGGTCCTCGCAGATCTCATCGGCGAGGCGCTCCCAATCCTGCGGTCCGCGAAGCACGGCGACAGCTGCGACATACATCTCGGAGAAGGCGGCGAAGCTGCCATAGCCACGAATGGTCGGCATGACCATGTCGTATCTGGTGGCAAGATCGGCCAGCGTCGACGGGCGCATGCCGGCCTCGAGGTGCAGGTGGAGATGTCCCTTCGGAAGGGTGGCGAGGTCGCGCATACGACAGGTTGGCACACGGGTCCATGGCGAAGACGCGAACGCGGCTTGTCGACTGGACCGGTGCGCGTAACCTCACGGGTGTCATGTACACGGTCGCCCGGCTCGCCCTCGACATTCGAAGCAGCCTCGAGTCGGCTGAGTCGGACGGCGTTCGTCTGCGGCTCGTTCGCCAGTTCCTCATGGACGCCGAGCAGGGAGACGTTGCCGTTCTGGTCTCCGAAATCGCCCCGCCTACGGGCTCTGCAGACTGGGATGCGCTGTTGGCCGGGATCGCGAATACGCCGCGCATGGCGCCGGGGTACGCACCCCGCCATGGTCGGTCATGCCTGAACGATTCCTCCGGACCTGGTTCTTCGTCATGCCCTATGAGGCACTCCACGGGCACGCAATTGCAGAGACCCCTGCCGCACTGGCGAACCGCGGCGTCTTCATCCGCCGGGCCGCCCTTGTGAACGCCTGAGATGTCGACGGGGGACGACTATCCGGGACTGTCGCGAGCCCGAGATCGCTCGTTCGATCGCAGCCGAGCTCGCCTGAAGCCGACTGGGACGAACAGCACCTGTCTCGACGAGGATTCGGCGCGCGGCGTAGGGTCGAAGCCCATGCGCCTTGGACTGATGATGTTCCCGACCGACAAGGGGATCCAGCCGATCGAGTTGGCCCGCGAGGCGGAGTTACGCGGCTTCGATTCGCTGTGGTTCACCGAGCATTCGCACATCCCGGTGTCGCGGCGCACGCCGTGGGGAGGCCGTGAGGGCGCTCCCCCGCTGCCCGAGGAGTACTGGCGCACCCACGATCAGTTCCTTGCGCTGACGGCCGCGGCCGCGGTGACCACCACGATCAAGCTCGGCACCGGCATCTGCCTCGTCGCCCAGCGCGACCCGATCTGGCTGGCGAAGGAGGTCGCCACGCTCGACACGATTTCGAACGGGCGCTTCCTGTTCGGCATCGGCTACGGCTGGAACCACGAGGAGATGGCGAGCCACGGCGTCGACATCCCGCGCCGGCGCAAGGTCGTACGGGAGAAGATCCTCGCGTGCAAGGAGCTGTGGACGAAGGACGAGGCCGAGTTCCACGGCGACTACGTGAACTTCGAGCCGTCGTGGTCGTGGCCGAAGCCGGTACAGGCACCGCACCCGCCGATCGTGGTCGGTGCGTCGCCGTCAGACCTGCATTTCCGCCACATCATCGAGTACGGCGATGCCTGGATGCCGATCGAGGGTCGGTGGCCGATCGCCGACAAGTGGGATGAGCTGCAGAAGGCCGCAGCCGATGCCGGACGCGATCCCTCGACCCTGCAGCTCGGCGTGTTCGCGGCGCGCCCTGAGGCGACCCACCTTGCCGGCCTCCGCGACACCGGAGCGAGCTTCATCGCGCTCGGCCTGCCGGCCATGGACCGTGATGATGCACTGGCCACGATGGACAAGTACGCGCCGCTGGTGGCCGAGTTCAACCAGTAAGGACCCGTTGGAACGAGGTCATTCGATGAGGCGGTCCGGGTCGAAGCGGGCGAACACCGGCGTCTCGATCAGCCCGACGAGCGCGTAGAGCACGAGCGACGTGAACGTCAGTACCGCCACGGCGGCCCAGACGCCGGTGTAGTCGAACGACGACTGCGCCTTCAGCATCTGGTACCCAAGCCCCTTTCCGGTCGCGAGCCACTCGGCCAGAAGGGCACCGATCACCGCACCCGGCACGGCGATGCGCATCGACGCGAACAGCCACGACATTGCGAACGGGAGGCGGACCTTGCGAAGGATGGTGACGTCGGAGCCGCCATATGCGGCCACAAGATCGGCTGCGTACCGGGGTGCGGCCCGAAGGCCGAGTGTGATGTTCACCAGCGACGGGAAGAACGTGACGATGCCGGAGATGATCGTGACAGCGAGGATGTCACGACCGAACACGAGCGTCACGATCGGCACCATGGCCACGAGCGGCACCGACCGCAGCAGCATCGCGAGCGGCATGAACGTGGCCTCGACGCCGCGGCGGAGGACGAACACCGACGAGACCACGACCGCGGCGAGCGTGCCACCGACGTATCCGAGCATCGCATCGCGAAGCGTGATGCCGAGCTGGGTGCGGATCACGGCACGGTTGGTTGCCGCCTGGGCGTCGGACGTGAGGTAGCGCCACACGTCGATCGGCGTCTTGGTGACGAGCTTGTTGGCGTGGATCACCTCGACGAAGCCCCACCACAGAAGCGTCGTGCAGACGAGGCCGATGGCGAGCGAGGTGAGGATCCGCAGCGAACGCTTCAGGGCCGGATGGTCGGTTGGGCCATCGTCGATAGTGAGTGCACCTAGGGAAGCGGTTGCGGTGATGGCGCTCATCGGGCCTCCTTCGGCGCCCACGGTGTGGCGATCCGGGCGACGAGCGATGTCAGCGCGAACCCGGCGCCGGCGACCGCGGTCGAGATGATGGCGATGCCCCACGTGCGGGGTACATCGAAGGCCTGCTGGGAGTTGATCATGAAGATGCCGAGTCCCTTCTCGCCGCCGAGGTACTCGCCGATGATGGCCCCGAGCACAGCGGCCGGAGCGGCGATGCGGAGGCCGGCGAACAGATGCGGAAGTGCGGCCATGAGCCGGACCTTGCGCAGCTGCATGAAGGTTCCGCCGCCGTAGACCCGAACGAGTTCGAGGCTCGTCTTCTCGGCCGAACGGAGCCCGACGAGCATGCCGATGAGCGTGGTGAAGAACACCGACAGGGCGGCGAGCGCGATCTTGGGTGCATCGCCGCGGAGGACGACTTGCAGGATCGGCCCGATGGCGATGATGGGCAGGCAGTAGGTGGCGACGGCGATCTGCATGAGCGCCTTCTCGAGGAAGGGCACGAGCACGAACGCCAGTCCGATGAGCACGGCCACGAGGTTGCCCCACAGGTACCCGAGCCCGGCACGGCCCAAGGTCGCCTTCAGATGCGTGGGGTAGTAGTGCCAGTCCCTGCGCATGTGCGTGACGACCGACCACGGGCTCGGGATGCCTTTGCGCACTCCCCACACCTCCGCGGCGAAGATCCAGAAACCCAGCACCCCGGTGGCGCCGATCGTGCCCGAGGCCCAGGTGGGCATCGGCCCGCGGCCAAGGCGCACCGCTGCTCCGGGTGCCGTTGCGACCGCGCTCACGACGGCGACTTCATGCGGACGCCGTCATGTGTCGTCCCCGCTCGTCGACACACCACCGGCGAAGAGAAGTTCCGACAGATGGTCCTCGATGGCATGGAACTCGGGCGTGCGGATCATGTCCGGTGTACGCGGCCTCGGCAGGTCGATGGTCACGATTGTCTTCACCCGACCCGGTCGTGGGGTCATCACGGCAACTGCGTCGGAAAGGAACACAGCCTCGCTGATCGAGTGGGTGACGAGCAGTGTCGTGGCCACCCGTTCGGTCCAGATCCGCTGCAACTCGAGGTTCAGCCGCTGGCGCGTCATCTCGTCGAGCGCACCGAAGGGCTCGTCGAGGAGGAGCACCTTCGGGTCGATCACGAGCGCCCGGGCGATGGCGACGCGTTGGCGCATGCCGCCGGAGAGCTGCGACGGCCGAGCCTTCTCGAAGCCTTCGAGGCCGACGAGCTTGATGAGGTCGGCGATTGATCGGTCGGAGACCTTGACGCCGCTGACCTCCAGCGGCAGCCGGATGTTCGACACGACGGTGCGCCACGGCAGCAGTGCCGCGTCCTGAAATGCGATGCCCAGGTGATGTTCGCCGTTGAGAGACGTCGGCGACTGACCGTGGACCGTGACCGACCCGGAAGTCGGGGTGTCGAGGTCGGCGATGATCCGTAGGACCGTCGACTTGCCGCAGCCTGACGGCCCGAGCAGCGAGAGGAACGATCCCTCCCTCGTGGTGAGATCGATGCCATCGAGCGCAACAACCTTCTTGCGCCCGATGGTGAACTCCTTCCGGAGCTGCGTGATCGTGATGCCCTCGCCGCGAGGCACGGGCGGCGAGCCGGAACCATCTGCGCGCAGATCAATCGTGGAGTCGATGGTCACGGTCGCGCTCACCGTACGCCTTTCGTGCGGAAGAAGGCGGGGCTCAGGCCGGTGGGATCTTCCACTCCGGCGCTTCTGCGTAGATCTCGTTGATGACGCTCATGTCGAAGAGCTGCTCTTTGGTGATCGTCAGCCCGGCCTTGGCCAGCGTTTCGATGTTCTTCGCGGCAAGTTCGTCGGACAGCGTGAAGATGCCGTTCGCCTTCGTCTCGTCGGTCCAGATGAGGAGGTTCTCGGAGTCGACCTCGAGCTTCTGCTCGGCCCCATCGAGGCCCAGATCCTTGCCGTAGACGTCGGCAGTGATCTTGCCGGCCGCAGTTGGATCGGCGTAGACGTCACGCCAGCCGAGGATCTCGGCCTTGAGGAAGGCCTTGACGACATCGCGCTTGTTGGCGAGCGTGTCCTTGGTGCAGAAGTACACCTCGGAAACGAGTGGGTAGCCGAAGTCGGCGAGCAGGAAGTTGTACGTGTCGACGCCCTTGACCTTCAGCGTGTTGGGCTCGTTCGTGACGAAGGAGAACCACGTGTCGGTCTCACCGTTGACAAGCGGCTGCGGGTCGAACTGCGCCGGGACCTTGTTGATCTTCGAGTCGTCGATACCCGAGGCCTTCACGAACGCGTCCCAAACCACCTGGTTTGCGGCCTGCAGACCGAACTTCTTGCCGTACATCTCCTCGGGCGTCTTGACCGGCTTCGAGGCCAGCGACATCACGCAGAACGGGTTCTTCTGGTATTGCACGCCGACGATGATCAACTCGGCGCCCTTTGCGATCGCAGCCGCCGTGATGTCGGGGCTCGAGATGCCGAACAGCGCCTTGCCCGACGCAACGTCGACCTCCATCGGCTGCGCGCTGGGGCCGCCGCTGATGAGCTCGACCTCGGAGAAGCCCTGGCCCTTGTAGTAGCCCTTGCTGTCGGCCGTATACGAGCCGGCGAACTCGGAGTTCTTGATCCACGAGAGGCGCAGCGACATCTTGCCCATGTCGGCGGCCTGCTTGGCCGCAGCCGTCGTGTCGGCGGCGATCGCGGCTGCCGTCGTGTCGGCTGCGGCTGCTGCGGTGGTGTTCGCCGCGGCTGCGGTGGTCTCGGCTGCGGCTGCTGCGGTCGTGTCGGCGCTCTTGTCCTTGCTGCAGGCGGCGAGCAGTGCTGGGAACCCGCCGGCGAGCAGCGCTCCGCCGGTGCCCCAGAGTGCACTCTTGCGGAGGAAATCGCGGCGGTTCAGTTCGGACATTCGGTGACTCCCGTGGAAGTGTCGGTGCGGTTGGCGCACGCTGCGGTCATCCGAAACGCTAGAGATCCAGCATTTCGCTGACGTTCCCTGATTGTTACGGCTTGAATGCAGTCGTTGTCGCGGACCGTCGGGTCAGTGCACAAGCGTGGCGATGAGCCTGCGCCACGCGACAGAAAGGCGATCGGCCTTTGTGTGGATCTCCCGGGTGAGATCCAGGTCCACCGTCATGTGCTCGAAGCGCTCGAGGATGCGGAGATCCTCGAGGAGGATCACGTCCTCGGCCTCCGCCACCTGTGCAATGCGGTCGGGTTCATGAGCGAGGTCGTTGCGGGCAATGAGCTTGTAGACGCGCGTCGAGCCGTTCCTCTCGGGCTGGCAGCAATACAGGATCCAGAAGATGCCCTGTGTCAGTTCGAATGTCAGTTCCAGCTCGCAGATGTAGTTCGCGAACCCGGCTTTCATGACCGTATGGGGCTGGACGAGCGGGTGCTCGCCCATGGCCACCAGCGGGTCGTCGTGGTTCTGGTACGGCGCCGCGAACGTGGTCCGCACCGCCGTGTCGCTGCGGACGATGTCGGGCACGCTCACCTCACCTGCACCTTCGACACCGAAGGTTGCCGCGTGGACGAACGGGAAGTGGGCAGCGTCCATGAAGTTGTCGATGAGCTGTGCCGCGCTCACCGGGGTTCGACGGGTCTCGCATACGGCCCGGAGGAACATGTCATCCGTCCAGCTGGCGAACACCGGCAGCGGCGCATGCGGCTGCTCGGGGGCGAGGAACACGAGCCCGAAGCGCTCCTCGACGGCAAAGGCCGGTGTCAGGCAGGCCCTCGGCGGAAGGACCGCACCGGGCCCGAGGGCGGGGATGGTCAGGGCGCCACCTGAGCCGTCGAAGCGCCAGCCGTGATAGCCGCACTGGAGCTCATCGCCGGCCGTTCCGACGACGACCGTTCCCGCACTGAGCGGCGCGAGACGAT
>JAYUDQ010000622.1:0-3883 GCA_043739745.1 Acidimicrobiia bacterium
ACCGGGCGCAAGATGCTCGCGGCCGAGATGAAGGCAGGCGACTTCAGCCGGGTCACCGCCGATGCCATCGCCCAGATCGAGGCCGGTGCGCAGATGCTCGATGTGAACGCCGGCATCCCCTTGGCCGACGAACCGGCCCTATTGGCAATGGCCATCCAGCTCGTGCAGTCGGTCACTGACGTTCCGCTGTCGATCGACTCCTCGATCATCGCCGCCCTCGAAGCCGGGCTCGCCGTCTACAAGGGCAAGGCGCTCGTCAACTCCGTCACGGGCGAGAGCGAGGTCATGGAACGCGTGCTGCCGCTCGTGAAGCGCTACGGCGCGGCCGTTGTCGCCATCTCCAACGACGAGACCGGCATCTCCGAAGATCCCGACATTCGGTTCGCCATCGCCAAGCGCATCGTGCAGCGCGCCGCCGACCACGGCATCCCGGCCAGCGATGTCGTCGTCGATCCGTTGGTCATGCCCATCGGTGCGGTTGCGACCGCCGGGCGTCAGGTGTTCGCGCTCCTCCACCGCCTGCGCACCGAGTTGAAAGTCAACACCACATGCGGCGCGTCCAACGTCGGCTTCGGGTTGCCGAACCGCAACACGATCAGCGGCACGTTCGTGGCCATGGCCATCAGCCACGGCATGACGTCGGCCATCACGAACCCGATGCACGCCGACGTGAAGGCCGCCATCCAGGCGGCCGACGTGCTGATGGGTCACGACGAGAACTGCGCCACGTGGATTCGCTCACACCGCGATCCGACCGCGATCGGCACCACCGAGCGTGGGGCGCGTCGTGGCGGGCGCAAGGGTCGCGTCGGCGAGGGGCAGTAAGCCGCAGGCTTACTGAGGCTCCATGGCCGCCATCGTCTTCCTTCCGTCGGGTCTTCGCGGCGACGTCCCCGAGGGCATCACCGTGCTCGACGCGGCGCGCCAGCTCGGGGTCGACCTCGACTCGGTCTGCGGCGGTCGTGGCATCTGCGGGCGCTGCCAGGTGGTGCCGACGTTCGGCGACTTCGCCAAGTTCGCCATCCTGAGCTCACCGTCAAACATAAGCGCGCAGACGACCATGGAGGACGAGTACGACGGCCGGCGGGCGATCGAGGCGGATGCCCGACTCGGCTGCGCGGCCCGGGTGCGCGGCGACCTCATTGTCGATGTGCCCGCCGCCAGCCAGGTGCACCGGCCCGTCATCCGCAAGAGCGTGGATCTGGCCGACCTGGTTGTCGACCCGATCGTGCGCCTGCACTATGTCGTAGTCGTCGAGAACGAGCTGGGCGGCGACCGCAGCGACGTCGAACTGCTCGGCGATGCGCTGTCGCAGCAGTGGTCGCTGCCGCCGCTCACCATTACGCCGACGGCACTCATCGAGATGCAGCCCGCGCTCAACGCCATGGGTGCCCCCGTGAAGCGGGCCGTCACCGTGGCGGTGCATGCAGCATCGCAGATCATCGCCGTGTTCCCGGGCCTGGCGGACGGTGCCTACGGGATCGCCGTCGATGTGGGCTCCACCACCATTGCCGGCCATCTGTGCGACCTGGAGAGCGGCGAGGTGCTCGCGTCGGCGGGAATCATGAACCCGCAGATCCGCTTCGGCGAAGACCTGATGAGTCGCGTGTCGTACGTGATGATGAACCCGGGCGGCAAGGACGATCTCGTGCTCGCCGTGCGCGGTGCACTCGACGGGCTCGTGGGCACGCTGGTCGATTTGGCGGCTTCGGAGAGTCGGCCCGGAATCACCCGCAAGGACCTGCTCGACTTGGTGATCGTCGGGAACCCGATCATGCACCACCTCGTGCTCGGTATCGACCCGACCCCGCTGGGCACTGCGCCGTTCTCGCTGGCGACCGCGTCGCCGGTCGATGGCCGGGCGACCGACATCGGCGTTGATGCACCCCATTCGGCGTTGCACCTGCTCCCCTGCATTGCGGGGCACGTGGGCGCGGACACCGCCGGCGCGGTGCTCGCCGTCGGGCCGCACCGCGGCGACGAGGTCACGCTGCTCATCGACGTCGGCACCAACGCGGAGATCGTGCTCGGCAACCGCAACGGACTGCTGGCTGCGTCGAGCCCAACCGGCCCGGCGTTCGAGGGCGCACAGATCTCCAGCGGCCAGCGCGCCACCGCAGGCGCGATCGAACGTGTACGTATCGATCGCGAAACCCTCGAGCCGCGACTTCGGGTGATCGGCAGCACGCTGTGGTCCGACGAACCGGGCTTCGCCGCATCGCTGCCCGAAGGCGGCGTCACCGGGGTATGCGGCTCCGGGATCATCGAGGCGGTCGCCGAGCTGTTCCTGGCCGGTGTGATCGACGGCGACGGCAGAATCGTGGGAACTATGGCTTTGCGGACACCACGTGTCGTGGCTGATGGTCGTACGTTCGCATATCACCTCACCAACGGCGAGAATCCGCTTCGGGTCACGCAGAACGACGTGCGCGCCATCCAGCTCGCGAAGGCTGCGCTGTACGCGGGGGCCAAGCTGCTCATGGACCGCTCCGGGCTCGAGACGGTCGACACGGTGAAACTGGCCGGCGCGTTCGGGAGCCACATCGACCCGGTCTACGCGCTCGTGCTGGGCATGATCCCCGACTGCTCGCCCGACAAGGTGGTGTCGGTCGGCAACGCGGCCGGGACGGGCGCGGTTCGAGCGCTGCTGTCGGCCGCGGATCGCGCCGAGATCGCCGCGGTAGCCCGAAAGATCACGAAGGTCGAGACCGCGGTGGAGCCGAAGTTCCAGCAGCACTTCGTGGAAGCGATGGGGTTGCCGCATTCCACCGATCCCTACGTGCGCTTAGGAGCGGTCGTCGCGCTACCCGATCGCAGTGCGCTGGCCGCGGCGTCGACCAGCCGCCGTGGACGACGACGGGATCGATCGTGAGCAGTGTGATGGCCCAACGCGAACCCGCAGGAGGCGTGCAGTCCGTCGAGCGGGCGTTCGCGGTGCTGCGGGCCGTGGCTACCGAAGAGTCGGGCATCAGTGAGGTCGCACGTCGCGTCCATCTCCCCATCAGTACGGTGGCCCGGCTGTTGACGACGCTCGAAGGGATTGGCGCGGTCGCCCGCGTCGACGACGGTGGCGCCTACCGCATCGGGCCGGCGATCACCTCGCTGTCTGACGCATCCGACCCGACCGTGAACATCGTCAGCCGCGCTCGGCCGTACCTCGTCGAGCTCGTCGACCGGGTCGGCGAGACCGCCGGGATATCGGTGCTCGACGGCGACGAGGTCCACTACCTCGATCACATCGAAGGCGACAACGATGTCCAGGTGCGGTCGTGGACGGGTGCGCACCTCCCGCTGCACGGGCAGGGAAGCGGGCTCATCCTGCTGGCCTTCGCTCCAGCGGCGTTCATCGACTCGTACATCTCGCGCGGGCTCGCCACCTTCACGCCGACGACGACGACCGATCCGGATCGGCTGCGTTCTCGGCTGGCCGCGGCAAGGACCGACGGCTTCATCTGGTGTTACGGCGAGTATGCCGACGGCATCAACTCGATTGCCGCGCCGGTGCTCGACGACGACGGCTCGGTGATAGCAGCGGTGCACTGCCACGGTCCGAGCTACCGGTTCCCGGGCAATGCCGGGCGCAGCGACTTCGAGGCTGCGGTCGTCAACGCGGCGCGGCGGCTCGGCCTGAGCTAACCCCTCGGACCGCCACCGATCGCCCAGTTGTAGTCTCCTGCGATGACCGACGTCGCCAGCCTCGCCAGCACCCCGACGGGCACCCCGGGTGTCGGTGGCCGGGCCGGGAGGGCGGGCGGGGGAAGGGCCAACCGTCAGGCCAACCGGATCCACGCCGAGACGGTGCCGTTCATCACCAGAACGATGCAACCGTTCGAGATCCTCAGCGAGGAGGGCATCTCGCTCATCGAGGAGAACGCGGACACGA
>JAYUDQ010000623.1:0-3879 GCA_043739745.1 Acidimicrobiia bacterium
TCGCCGTCGAGCTGCCACGACGGGATCGACGAGCCATGGAATCCCAGCAGCGGTCGACCGGCCGGATGCGCGAGTGGACGTAACAGGCGGTCGAGCCGCCAGCCGCTCAGACGGCCGACAGCCGTGAGCGGCAACTCGACATCGACGGACTCGGGGTGCTCGGGACGTTCTACGCGCTCGACCCCGACGATGCCCTCGGCCACGTCAAACGGAAGGAGGCGCCGCCCGCCGGCGCCGGACTGGTGGGCTCGGACGAACGCGCCCGACGCAAGGTCGACTCCGAGGCACGCCCGCTTCCCGGCGGCCAGCACCACGATGCGGAGGTTGGTACCGGGTTCGACACTTCGCTGGCGGAGAACTCCATCTCGCATGGAACGCAATGCTGTCTGCAAACAGCAGAAAAGTGGTGGATGCTACGCGCGCTGTCGATTCGCAGTTGGGGGCACCGCAAGGTGCGCGGCCGGAGGCGTTGGCTCCACCTCGTCGCCACGGAGCCGGACCACGGCGCGTCGGCCCACCTCGACGAGTGTTTGGAACACGATCATGAGATCGAGGCGTACCGACCAGTTCTCGACGTAGAACACGTCACAGCGCTCGTAGTCGGCGAAGGACGGGTCGTCGCGGGATTCGACCTGCCACAGGCCGGTGATGCCGGGCCTGACCCGATGGCGGACGAGCAGGCGGTCGTTGAACTTCGCCACTTCGTGCTCGAGCGCCGGACGCGGCCCGACGAGGCTCATCTCACCGCGGAGCACGTTCCACAGCTGCGGCAGCTCGTTGAGGCTGGTGGCATCCAGGAAGCGGCCGATCCTCGTGAATCGCGGGTCGTTCTCCATCTTGAACAGCGGCCCACTGCGCTCGTTGAGGGCCAGAAGATCGGGGAGTCGGGCCTCCGCGTCGACCACCATGGTCCGCAGCTTGAGGACGGTGAAAGGCTTGCCGTCGCGGCCAATTCTGGTCTGGCGGAAGATGGCAGGTCCGCCGTCGCGGCGCACCGCAAGCGCCAGGATCCCGACGAGTGGGGCGCTGACGACCAGGGCTACGGCGCCGAGGCTGAGGTCGAGCACTCGTTTGACCTTCGACTGCCAGCCGGTGAGCTGCGCCTGCTCGAGGTAGAAGGCAGCCTCGCGTCCGATCGGGTTCGCCCGCAACCGACTCGAATCGAAGCCGAGCAACCCACCCGAGACCTGCACGTGGATGTCGGCATCGAGAAGGGTACGCACCACGTGGTTGAGTTCGCGGAACGACAGCGACGAGGCACCGACGATCACGCCGCTTGCACCGTGTCGGCGCACGATCCCGACGGTGTCGTTCGACGGGCCGAGGTAGGGAACGGAGAAGTTCCGCTCCTTCGCCTCTTGGGCGCGCCCGACGATGCCGAGCACGGTGTAGCCCAGCTCAGGTTCGTCCACGAGCAACCGTTCGAGCTCGTAGGCCTCATCACCGGTGCCGACGATGATCACCGGCCGCGTGAAGCGTCCGACCCGTCGGGCCCGCCGCAGTGCAGCCCGATACAGCGAGCGGCCGCCGATCACGAACAGGAAGGCCAGGAACTGGCCGAGCACGACCATGCGGATGCGCAACGAATACGCGCCGTACTTCTCCGCCACTAGCCAGGCCGCGACTCCCGCAGCCATGCAGGCCCGGAGAAGACCTGCGGTCTCGACCGCCCGCACGGAGCATTGCCGCGAGCGGTACAGCTTGTTCGAGGCGATGACGACCACGGTGACGCCGACCATCACGGGCAGGAATCCGAAACGCGACCGCGACCAGAACGGCGTGGAGTTGTGCGGCACGCCGCTGACGCAGATCAGCGTCCAGGCCAGCGCACAGGCAACCGCGTCGCTGACGATGAGGGCCCATCGCAGCCAGCGAGATCCCTTCGGGGCCTCGGACGGCGCGTTCAATAACGGAGGCTCCAACGCCGGTGCGCGAGTGCCCGTGGGTTCGGGCGCGGCGTAGCCGACGAGCGGCGGCGGAAGCGGTGGATTCATGATGTCGGTGTCCGCCATCCGCATCCTCCTCCCTTGGTGAGCTGTGGTCCTCGACGCCGGAACCAACCTTCCACAGTATGCCCATCACTGAACGTGGTTTCCAGCGGCGAGGCGGCATTCTTTTGTGAATTCCCTAGCAGCCGGTCGTCCTTGCGCACGCCTAGCTCTTCGGCCCGCCTTCCCCGGTCCTTGACGGCCCCCCGCCGAACGGCCACGACGCGATGGCAAAGTTGTTCAAGACGTGCAACTTCTGCGCCGATGCGCAATACGATCGTTCCCGACGTGCTGTGCAGGCAAGGGCTGGCACGGCCCCATGCGAACTGCACAAAGACCAGACAATGCCACTTCCATCCCCGCTCGCCTCGCTTCTCGAGAAGCGGACCATCGTCTCGGCGCGGGCCCAATGGACCCGCGATGCAGGACTTCCGAGGGCCGTGCGGGCGCACAAGGCGCGTCGGGCGCTGACCGGCATGGCTCGGATCGCGCTGCGGTCCTTGGACGCGGTCGGTGGCGGATCCCGGGTCGACGGGCGGGCCGTGATCGAGAACCTCGGTCGCATGGAACTGGGAGCGGGCAGCGTGTTGCGCGGCATCCCGACGGCCGTCGAGTTGGTCACCGGTCAGACCCCGGCGTGATGATCAACGACACGTCGTTCCACGACCTGTACGAGCGCCACGTCATGCCTGAGCCCATGGCCGTCGTCATCGAGGACGATGTCTGGATCGGCGCGAAGGCATCGGTGCTTCCCGGCGTGCACATCGGGCGGAAGGCCGTCATCTGCGCCCATGCCCTCGTACAGCGCGATGTCGAGGCCATCACGGTCGTGAGCGGCGTCCCGGCTGTCGTGGCCGCCACGCTCAATCCCCGGAAGTTCGTCGTGGACGAGGCGCATTGCTGATGGCAACACTGGTCGAACGCGCAGGGGCCGATGCGCGCACGCCGGCGTCGGTCACCGCCATCTCGGTGGTCATCGCGACCTACAACCGCATCGACAGCCTGCTCTGGCTGCTCGACGACCTGCGGGTGCAGACGGGCGTCCGAGGCGGCTTCGAAGTCATCGTCGTGGACGACGGCAGCGCCGTCGCAGTCGAGCCCGAGGTCATGGCCCGGCCGACGGCCTTCCCGGTCACGGTCCTACGGCAGGCGAACGGGGGACCGAGCGTCGCTCGCGACCGCGGAATCCGGGCGTCGTGCGGCGACGTCATCGTGATTGTCGACGACGACATGGTCATCCCTCCCGATTTCCTGGCCGCACACCAGCAGGCCCACAACGCCGGGGCCGCCGTGGTTCTCGGGCTCATCCGCGCGCCGCGATTCGGCAAGCCCCTCCCGCTCTTCGAACGGTTCCATCAGGATTCGCTGGACCGCTTCGTCGCCGCCTACCGCTCGGGTGCAGCGGCGGTCGAAGGCACCCGGCTGTGCACGGGAAACGTCTCGTTCCTGCGTACTGCCTATCTGTCGGTCGGCGGCTTCGACCTCACGCTCACACGGTGCGAGGATCGCGACCTCGGCATCCGCTTCGAAGCCGCCGGCTACCCGTTCGCCTTCTCCGAGGATGGCTGGTCCGACCACCGCAGCGACCACGATTCCGTTCCCACCTGGCGTCGCAGGAGCGCGTTGTACGGCGAATTGGACCTGAGGATCAGCAAGAAGCATCCGAGCCGCCGCCAGGTCAGCCCGTGGGCGTTTCTGGCCCAACTGCCGAAGGTCGCCGTACCGATTGTCGTGACCGCCGCAGTCGTACCGCCGCTTGGGCGGACCATCGCCGCGTTCGGGTATCGGTTGGGCCTCTGGGCCGACCGCCGCGGGAACGGGGCCGTGGCCATCGTGGGCGCGTCCCTCTGTTACGGGTGCGACTACTTCAGTGGTGTCGGAGCGGCCCTTC
>JAYUDQ010000624.1:0-3874 GCA_043739745.1 Acidimicrobiia bacterium
GACCTCCGACGTGGTGATCTCCGGCTCGTACGACGGGTCGAGGAGCCGAAGGTCCCAGGCGTTGATCCAGGCCCGGACGTACTGGCGCATGCGGTTCGAGGGCAATCGTTCCAGGCCTTCGACATCGGGCGGTACCCATCCGTACGCCTCGCCATGGATCGACTTGAGCTTGGCGTAGGTGCGGTCGAGCTCGTCGCGGTCGGGCGGCTGCAGGCGGAGCTGCTCACGCTCGATGATCCGCATGCCGGTCTCCGCGGATGACGCGAGCCGGTCGTGTTCCGCGGTCCCCTTCAGGCGCAGCTTCTTGGGTATCAGCTCGACGTCGTTCTTCCCGACCAGCACCTGTGCCGCAAAGTCCTCGACGGTCGTGAGCACTGCGCCCAGCGGCGCGCCTGGGTCGTCTCGATCGCCTCGTACCCATCGTGCGACCTCGGCATAGGACTTTGCCCGCTGCAGCTGCGAGTACCTCCCGATCAGCTCGACCTCGTCGATGAGCAGCACCCAGCCGGCGTATCCGGCGGCTCGCACGAGACGCGAGACGAATCGGAACCGCTGTACCGAGAGCTCGCGTTCTTTCACGGATGCGAGGCGGTAGGTCGTGGCCGCTCCGGCCTCCTTCAGCCGACGACGCAGGTCGGAGATCGGCAGCGGATCACCGGCCCAGAACCGCACGATCCGGTCGGCGAACTCCGCGTCGCCACGGGCGTGCTCATGCAGGAACAGGCTTGCTGCGAACCGGCTGTCGACGGGCGCGTCGTCGGTGTGCAGCCACCGGTACAGCGACGCGTACTCATTCGACTGCGTCTTCAGCCCGGCCGCGATCTCGTCGATTGCCGACCCTGGCCGATCCGGCAGCCGGGCCTCGTCGATCGCAGCCCGGTAGAGCTTCGCCGGGTCATGCAGGGGCGTCTCCTTGGAGATGACCACTTTTGAAACGACGAATCCGGCATCGAGGGCCATGTGTGCCAGGTACTCGAGCACATGGCTCTTGCCGGCCCCGAACCCGCCGCCGATCAGCATCCCCGGGCCGCTTGCTGTTGCGGCCGGCGATTTCGCGTCCGTCGACTTCGCGTCCGTCAACCCTGCGTGTTCGGCTGAGGACCGCACAGATTCGAGCAGCTGACTGAAGCGGTCCTCGACCCCGGTCTGCAGCGAACCGAGTGCAGCCACGGCGTCGCGGTTGGGAACGCCGGCGCGCAGTGCTTCGAGCGCCCGCCTCGACGTGATCCGTCGAGGGGCGTCCGTGGGCGCTGATTTCGCGGTCTGACGCGGCGCGCTCATGCCGCACCCAATCGGATGAGCGACGAGTAAGGATTGTCGCGCCGAAGGTCGCGAACCTCGTCGATGATGCGGAGCTTGAGGGCCTGATAGGCGTCAACGCCGCGGTTCTGATCGGTTAGGAACTCGGGCGCGCAGAGCACCGTCACGCAGCAATGCGAAAGTTCGTCGGTGTTGTCGACGAGCTGGCGCAGCAGTTCGTACGCATCGAGCAGGGCGGCCTTCGTGTAGTAGAGCCCGTTGCGTTCGTCGGCCTGCGGGCGGCGTGCGAACCCGAGCCGCCGTACATCGAGCTGCAGCGCGAGACCGGCCTTCCCGTTCACCGACAGCCAGTGTGCGAGCGAGAACAGCAGATGACGGGCGTTGTGCCGGCCAACCTTGCGAAAGATCGTGGCCGACCGCAGCAGCGACATCTGGCGGAGATCGCCGCGAAGCCACTCCAGCACCGCGTCGTGCTCTGCATCCGTCACCTGTCCCGTTGCCAGCGGTGCTTGGCAGAGTCGAAGCATGGCGATGCGGAACTCCTGCACCATTGCGTAGTCACGGCCGATGCGCTTCTGCAGGTCGCGATTGACGTCGCGGCTCAGCTCCGCGGGGTCGACACCGTGGCGTTCGGCTACTCCCGAGACCGAGAGATCGTCGCTGTCGTCGGGCACGGCGTGAGCGATTGCGGCCCATGCGGTGCGCACCGTGGTGCGGGCGAGGGAATCCCAATTGATCTGACGGGCGGCTGCGAAGAACACCTGATCGATCATGTGCACCCGGGTCAGGGCGGCGTCGACGCTGACCACGACGAATCCCTCGTCGGTGGCCCGGCCCGCGAGCGCTTCGCTGAACACGCCGGCCTGCTGATCGTCGAGGGCAACGGCGAACTTCACTGCGCCGCCGCCATCGTTGATGAACGTCGAGAGGTATTCGTCGTCGAGGAACGATGCGTAGTCGAGACCGTTGATCATCGTGTTTCCTGGCTGAAGCTGATGCCGGCGTAGACCTTCTCCTGCCCGGACCGGCTCACCGTGGTGATCCCGGCGGACCCGCGCGTGAGCGCGCTCGCGGGCAGCTGGAGCCGACGTCCGTCCTTCGCCGTCACGACGCCGCTCTGGTCGAGGAGGTACATGTCACGGGCGAACTCCTGCTTGGTGTAGTCACGGGCAGATCCGGGCAACATGGTGAACACCGCATAGACGTCCGTGAGCTTCTGCACCGACTCGCCGTGTGCAGCGGCCTTGGCGACGAGGAGGTCATAGGCGACCGAAAGCGACTCGAGGAACGCCTCGGCCTTGAACTTCGGGGGTTTCGACTGGAGTGCCTTCAGCGTGCGCACGAGCACCGAGGGACGCACCGACCGATCCCGCTTCTTGTCGATGACCACCGATGAGTCGGAGGCCGAGATCTGCACGATCGCGGGATAGCTGAGGATGCGGTCGTCGGACTCGTACACCTTCACGCCCTCGACCGCCGCCAGCCCGAGCACCTCCTTCGCGTACCCTCCGCTGACGAAGTAGGACTGCTCGTCGAACGTCCAGCCCTCACGGACTTCGAGCGCCTTGACGCCGGCCTGATCACAGGAGCGCAGCACTGCTTCCATCGCGTTGCGGAGCTCGCGAAGCTGACCCGATGCCGCGGCCGCCTTGATCTTCTTCGCCTCCTTCAGCGCCGAGCCGATTGTTCGTATGAGCGCATCGGCTTCGCGCTCGTGCGCGTCGAGCGCGCCTTCGAGGGTCTCGTTCGTCGACATGCGTGCTCCGGAATCAGGGGATCGAGGGAGTTCAGAACAGTGATCCTACGGGGCGGCCCGATGCCGTCAGCTCCACGATCAGGGAGTCGCCGACCGGATCGAAGCCGATGGTCAGCACCTCGCCGGCCATCGCCCCGATTGCGAGCGCGATTGGCCGCAGGGAGCCACGGTTGGCGGTTGTGCCGTCGAAGGTGAGGTGCAGCGGCCCATATCGGCTGGCGAACGTGCGCCGTGTGGCGTCGGTCAGCCGGAGGGACCGGGCCAACGCTAGCGGGAGGGTACCGCCGGCGCCGGCCAGCACCCCCGCGTCGACCTCGATCCGCAGCGACAGCGTGCCCGCTTCATGCCCCTCATCCGCCGCAACCGCTCCCCGAGGCGACCGGCAGCACTTCGCATGCTCGAAAGATGTCGCCGAGAACGGCAGCCGCCATGGTGTTCCTCTCCGTGGTCTCCGCGCAAATTTCAGCGCATTTTTCGAATACCGACCTACGCCGATCAACCGACTCGGCGCAGGCTACCGATCGCCGCCGAACTTCCGCGAACCCGCGGCTGAACCGCAAGGACCTTGGGCGGAGGGGGCGGGCCGTCCGATTGGGTGGGGCTCCCGTGGAGTGCCGTGGCGGTAGCCGTTGACCGAGAGCTCCCGGGTCGGATGCCGGGCGAGCGCGGCGGATCGGCACGAGCCGACTGGCGTCGATGTCACCAAAAGCAGGCGAACGGCCTTCGCCTGCCGACTTTCGCCACGAGACGTGGCGGAGTACGACCATGCGATGTCCCGATCCGCCGCGCTCCGGATCGACGGCACAAGCATCGGGGCATCTGCAGCGGAGACGATCCCGTCTGCGTGTTGCAAACGCA
>JAYUDQ010000625.1:0-3860 GCA_043739745.1 Acidimicrobiia bacterium
GCCGGCGATGCCGTGCTGGTGGCCGTCAGCGAGCGGTTGCGTTCCGTCGTTCGCCGCGGCGATCTTGTCGCGCGCATCGGTGGGGACGAGTTCGCCGTCATCTGCGGCAACGTGCCGGACCGGGACACAGCAATGCGCATCGCGCTGGCCGTCGCGGATGCGGTTCGGCACACGATCGCGTTCGACGGGTTCGTGGTCGAGGTCCGTGCCTCGATCGGTGTGTGCTCACCGATCCCGATGTCCGACTCCGAGCGTGCGCTGCGGTCGGCCGACGACGCGTTGTACGAGGCGAAGCGGGGCGGGCGGGACCAGGTCGTCCTCGCCTCCTGATACGACAACTGCCATCAGGTCGCGAAGCCTCCTGGTTCGACGCATCAGGTGTCGAGGTCCACGCCGACTTCCGCGCCCTCTAGCCTCCGCGGCCGTGCGACGTGACCCGACTGCGGCCTACCTCGCGAGCTTCATCCCACTCGGTCTGGCCGCCAATGCGATCGGGCCGAGCGTGACCGCGCTGCGCAGGCAGGTCGGTGTCGATGTGGGTGCGATCAGCCAGCTGTTCATCGCCTCGGCGATCGGGTACTTCATCGGCTCGATGCTGTCCGGCCGTGGATACGATCGGCGCTTCGGCCATCGGCTTTACGCCGCCGGGCTCGTCGGCAGTGGTATGGCGATTCTGGGATCGGGCTTCGTCTCGTCATTCGGGGCGCTGCTTGGCGCCTTCCTCGTCGTCGGGCTCGCCGGTGGCTGCATCGACGTCGGTGGGAACACGCTCATGGTGTGGCGGCGGCAGGGGAACCTCGGCCCGTTCATGAACGCGCTCCACCTCTGCTTCGGTGTCGGCGCCCTGCTTGCGCCACTGCTGATCAACCGTTCGGTCGCTTGGGGTGGCGACGTGCGGATCGCGTTCGGTGTCGTCGCCGCGCTTTCGGTGGCGGTCGGGGCGTGGATCTGGAGCTGCGCCGAACCGCCGCCGCTCGTGCATGGAGTTGCGCCGCAGCTGAGGCCGGACCGCGCCGCAGATGGTTGCCCCCAGGCCGCAAAGACGTCGTCGCGTCGGCTCCTCGGCATCGTCGCGTTCTTCTTCGTGCTCTACGTCGGTCTCGAGATCGGCTTCGCCGGTTGGATCCACACCTACGCCGAGGAGATACACCTCGGCAGCGCGAACGTCGTGTCCGCCGTCACGACGCTCTTCTGGGGCATGTTCACCCTGGGGCGGATCCTGGCCATTGTCGTGGCCCGCCGGATCAAGGTTGAGACGTTGCTCGTCGGGGTCTCCATACTCACGGTGGCCGCTGCACTCGTCCTCGTCGTGGCCAACGGCGGCGCTCTCGGGGTGTGGATCGGGACGGCCGCTTTCGGGTTCTCGGTCGCCCCGCAGTTCCCGACGATGGTCGCGTTCGCCGAGGAGCACCTCTCGCTGACAGGTACGGCGACATCCTGGTTCGTGGGGGCTGCCGCCATCGGTGGCCTGACGTTCCCCTGGCTCATCGGACAGCTCTTCGACCACGTCGGCCCGAAGGCCATGCCTGCGACGGTGCTGGCCGCAGCAGTTGCCACGCTCGGCTGGCTCCTGTTCGTACGCCGTTGCCTGCGCGGACGGGCCCTCCGATAGCAAGATGCAATCCATGGAAGCTGCAAACGAACGTGCCGTCCGGCCCACCTTCCGACCACGCCGAGCCCTCCCTGAGGAACTCGCCATCTCCGTCCGCGGGCTTCGCAAGCAGTACGGCGAGCGGGCTGCCATCGACGGCATCGACCTCGACGTGCGCCGCGGCGAGATCTTCGCCCTCCTCGGTCCGAACGGCGCAGGCAAGACCACGACGGTCGAGATCCTCGAGGGCTATCGGGCGCGCAGTGCGGGTGAAGTGTCCGTGATCGGCCATGACCCCGCAGCCGCGACGCGTGAATGGCGAGATCGCATCGGCATCGTCCTGCAGTCGAACAAGATCGCCGACGAGGTGTCTGTCGTCGAGGTGATCGACCACATGGCCCGTTACTACTCGCATCCCCGTCCGACCGATGAGGTGATCCGCCTCGTCGGACTCGACGAGAAACGGGCCGACCGGGTGAGCCGGCTGTCGGGTGGTCAGCAGCGCCGCCTCGACGTGGCCCTCGGCATCATCGGGCGGCCCGAACTGCTCTTCCTGGACGAGCCGACGACCGGTTTCGATCCTGAGGCTCGCCGCCAGTTCTGGGGTTTGATCGAACAGCTCCGCGACGAGGGTACGACCATCCTGCTCACCACCCACTACCTCGAAGAGGCAGAGGTTCTCGCCGACCGGGTAGGTGTAATAGTACGTGGACGTATGATTGAGGTTGGTGATGTGTCCACGCTCGGCGGAAGGCAGGAAGCCGGCGCAATCGTCCGCTGGCATGGCCCGAACGGCCCGGAGCAACGTTCCACACATACAGCAACTGCCCTGATCAACGAGCTGGCGGCCGCTTTCGACGGTGAGATCCCGGAATTGACCGTTTCCCGGCCCTCGCTGGAAGACGTGTACCTCGCCATGATCGGAGAGAACCGATGAGCACGACGGTGACACCGCCCGCGACCCCTGCCACCACTGCCGTGACATCGGCCCGGCCGTCTGCCGCCGCGCTCCCGACGGTCCTGGCGATCGGATTGGCCCGGGCCGGCTACGAGCTGAAGCTGTTCTTCCGACGGAAGGAAGCGGTGTTCTTCACGTTCCTCTTCCCGGTGATGTTCCTCATCCTGTTCGGCCTCGTGTTCGGCAGCGGCACCGTCGAAGGAACCAAGATCCGCTACGCACAGGTGCTGGTCTCCGGGATCATGGCGAGTGGACTCATGTCGGTCACGTTCGTGAACCTGGCCATCGGCATCACGACCGAACGCGACGAGGGATCGCTGAAGCGTCTCGCCGGCACGCCGATGCCGAAAGCGTCGTACTTCGTCGGCAAGATCGGCATGGTGCTCGTCTGCGTGGTCGCGGAGATCGCGCTGCTGATGCTGATCGGTCTCGTCTTCTTCGGCCTCCGCCTCCCGACTGCGCCGTCGCGTTGGCTGACGTTTGCGTGGGTCCTCGTGCTCGGCACGATTGCTGCGACCCTGCTCGGGATCGCGGCATCGAGCGTGCCCCGCTCGGCCAAGAGCGCGGCAGCCGTGATCAACCTGCCGTTCGTGGCGCTGCAGTTCATCTCTGGCGTCTTCGTGCCCTATTCCGCACTGTCGCCGGGGGTCCGTGTGGCAGCCAGCATCTTCCCGCTGAAGTGGATCGCACAGGGCTTCCGATCGGCCTTCCTCCCGGACGCGTTCCTGCGGACCGAGCCGGGTGGATCCTGGCAACATGGGGCGATGGCTCTGGTGCTCATCGGATGGTCCATCCTCGGCGCGATCCTCTGTGCGCGTACTTTCCGTTGGAGTGCCGAACGGTCGGAATGAGCGGACGTGACACGGGTACGACTGGGCATCGCGATCATCCTGCCCGAGCCCGCTCGCACGGAGGTGCGCGCGCTTCGGCGCGCGCTCGGCAGCCCGTCGCTCGACACCCAGCCGCCGCACATCACGCTCGTGCCACCGATCAACGTTCGGGCCGAGCACATCGACGATGTGATGGCGGTGGCCCGGTCGGCTGCAGCATCGTTGGACGGTCCGCTGCGTCTTCGCCTCGGCCCGCCCGAGACGTTCGCACCCGTGTCCCCGGTCCTCTACCTCGGCGTGCATGGCGATGCCGTCGATCGGCTGCGTAGCCTGCCGTCGCTTCTGCTCCAGGGGCCACTGCGACGTATGCCTACATATGACTACGTTCCGCACTGCACGCTGCACGAACTGGCCGACGACGAGCTCATCAACGCCGCGACGCGCTCGATGGCGGACTTCCGGTGGGTGATCGAGGCGAACG
>JAYUDQ010000626.1:0-9683 GCA_043739745.1 Acidimicrobiia bacterium
CGTATCAGTCCTGGTGGCCCCTGCGGGGACGTCGCCCATGCGAGAAAATGGGGGTGTGGGCCTGCCCGCCGACGCCGTCACGTTTCTGGCTTTTGAGGCCGTGTATCAGTCTGGCGCCGGGGCCCCTGTTGAAGGGTCGCGCATTGTCGCTACGAGCACGCCGGTCAGATTTTCGGTTCCCTACCGGTCCCCCGGGCAGGCCCACGCATGCAACCTACCCCATGTGAGGAGGCAGTACTCATGCAACAACCAGTAGAGCTTGACGTCGATGAGGGCATCGAGGTCGTGGAACGTGTCGCCGCGATCGACGTAGCCAAAGCGACGGGAATGGTCTGCACCCGGGTGCCCCATGACGGTGTGGCCGGCAAGCGGGTGACCAAGGTGTGGGAGGTGAAAGCAACGACGAAGGGCCTGGTGGAGTTGGCCGAGTATCTCGTCGGACAAGGGATCCAGCGCACGATCCTGGAGTCGACGTCGGACTACTGGCGGCCGTTCTATTACATCCTGGAGTCTGCTGGGCTGACGGTGTGGCTGGTCAACGCCAAGCAGGCCAAGAACGTCCCGGGGCGGCCCAAGACCGACAAGATCGACGCGCTGTGGCTGGCCAAGCTGGCCGAGCGGTCCATGGTGTCGCCAAGCTTCGTGCCCGCCGAACCAATGCGCCATGTCCGGGACCTGGCCCGGGCCCGGTTCGATCTCGTCGAGGACCGCACCCGGGTCAAACAGCGCGTCGAGAAGCTCCTCGAGGACGCCTTGGTGAAGATCTCCTCGGTGCTCTCCGATCTTCACGGGGTATCGGGCCGGGCCATGATCGAGGCGCTGATCGCCGGTGAACGAGACCCCAACGTCATGGCCGGGCTGGCCAAGGGCCGGGCCCGGGCCCGTCTCAATCTGCTGGCCGAGGCTCTCGAGGGTCGCTTCACCGACCATCACGCCCGGCTAGCCCGGATGCTGCTCGACCAGATCGACGAGCTCACCGGGCGGATCGAGACGGTCACGATGATGCTCGACGAGGCCATCGCCGCCCTACCCGCCGCCCTGCCCGCGGCCAAGGCTGTCACCATCGATGCTGCCACCGGCGAGATCGGTGAGCTTCCCGTCAGCTACGCCACCGCTATCGAACGGATCTCGGCCCTACCCGGTGGTGGCCCCGACTCGGCCCGCGCCGTGATCGGCGAGATCGGCTTGGACATGGCCGTCTTCGCCACCGCCGGGCGTTTGTGCTCGTGGGCCAAGACCTCGCCCCGCACCGTGCAATCAGGTCGCAAGACCCGCAAGGCAGTGACCGGCAAAGGCAACCCGTACCTGAAAGCCGCGCTCGGCCAGATGGCCACGGGAGCCGCCAAGACCGACACCTTCTTGGGGGCCCGTTACCGGCGCCTCATCAAACGCATGCCAAAAGCCAAAGCGTCAGCTGCGATCCAGCGGTCCATCCTCGTCATCATCTTCCACCTCCTATCGGACCCGACCGCCACATTCAACGACCTCGGAGCCGACTACTACGACAAGCGCCTCGACACCCACCGCCGTACCCGAAACCTGGTCCACCAGCTCGAAGCCCTCGGCCACCACGTCACCCTCAACCCCGCCGCCGCAGCCTGAGCACCACCCGCCCATGAGGCGGGCCCATCGACACGCTCGGGCTAACACCCCGAACCGGGGCTCCGCCCCGCACCCCGCCCCGCCGGGCAGAATGTCGCGCTCACTCCACCGTTGTCATTTTCCGGTCAGCAGTCGGCAAGAGCATCGATGGCGGCGCAGATCGGTGGTCGAGTTGGCGGTTTGGGGAACTGATCGTTGTCTGGCGGGGTAGGAGGGGTATGCGTTGGCCATCGATCATCCTCGTTGCTGGACTACTGCTGTCGGGAGTGGGCGCGGATCCCGGCCTTGCTTCGCCGACGGCGGAGGTGGTGGCTGTTGACGGGGCTCACGGGGTGTGGCGAGTCCGCCATGTTGGCGCCTCGACCCGTGTCGATCGTGTGCTGGGGGCATCATCATGGTCGACGACGGTGGCCGGCCGATGGTCGCTGCCGGAGGTCGCGGCACGGCATCTGGTGGGTGGAGCGAGTGCTGACGGCTCAACGCTCGCCCTTGCGGAACCAGTTGCGGCGAACGCAGCCTCGTCTCGCTTCATAGTCGTCACACGAACAGACGCGAAGACGGTCGTACTTCCTGGCGTCTGGAGTTTCGATGCGCTGTCGACCGACGGTCGCAGGATGTTCCTCACGGAGTCGGTCGGGAACGGCCGTTACTGGGTGCGCTCGGTCGATGTGGCTTCCGGGCGTGTCGGGGACCCGATTGTCACGAAGTCGATCACACCCACGAGCATCGAGGTCGACGAGGGCCCCATGGAGGGTCTTCCGATGGACCGGGTGGTCACTGCCGACGGTGTCACGGTGTTCACGCTCTACGACGGCCCGTCGTTCCCGTTCGTGCATGCACTCAATGTGGCCAACGGCGGAGCGCTCTGTTACGAGCTGACCGGTGGCCCAGAGGGGCCGGTAGCGCGGCTTCGTTTGCGGCTCGGGACCGCTCGGGGAAGCGTCGACATCCGCGATGGCTCGAACACAGTCGCGCAGATTTGGACGCCGTCGAGTCTCTACGGGCCATCGGTGCGCATCGCGGGAACCGCCAATGCGCCGCAGTAGTAGCCGCCGGGCGTCGCGATCCGCCGCGCTCGCCCTGCACCGGCCACCCAGGCCCACGTGCGGTTGCTACACCCGAAACGGGAACGTCTCCGCAGATGCCCCGATGCTTGTGCGATCGATCCGAAGCGCGGCGGATCGGGACACCCGCGGTCGAAACTCCACCACGTCCCGTGGCGAATTCCGGCACAGCAAAGCTGTTCGCCTACTCTTGGTGACATCGACGCGAGTGGGCTCGTGCCGATCCGCCGCGCTGGCGTCCTTACGTGCATCCCTGCTCAGAGGCCATGTGTTCGGAGCCGAGTGTCAGAATCGAACTGACGACCTTCTGATTACAAGGCAGATGCTCTACCAACTGAGCTAACCCGGCGTTGCTGCGAGCATACGGCGCCCATCGACGCCGACCAGGCGGTTATGCCGAGCGGGCGTCCGCCCGATGACGACCCATCTCGAACAGGGCAACCGCGCCTGCCGCAGACGCGTTCAGGGACGCAAGAGCGCCGCGCAACGGGATGCTGGCCAGCGTGTCGCACCGCTCGCGGACGAGCCTCGAAAGGCCCGCACCCTCAGCACCGATCACCACGACGGTCGGCTCGGTGGCGAGGTGCGTCAGCTCGAAGATCGAGGTCGGCCCGTCGGCGTCAAGGCCGACCATCCACCCACGATGGTGGTCTCGGATGCGCAGCATGGCCGAGGGTAACCCGCCCACGAGCGCCATCGGTAGACGCTCGATCGCTCCGGCCGCCGCCTTCGTGACCGCCGGTGTGATGTGTACGTTGCGATGCGCAGGAAGGATCACACCGGTGGCACCGGCACCCTCGGCGCTGCGCAGCAGGGCGCCGAGGTTCTGCGGATCGGTGAGGCTGTCGACGGCGAGGATGAACGGCACTCGCCCGTTGCGGACGATGAACAGATCGTCCATGTCGATGTCTTCGAGCGGTGCCGCGTGCGCGATCACACCCTGGGGAGCTTCGGTTCGGGCCTCGCCGAAGAGCTGCTCGCGGCTCACGCGGCGAACAGTGACGCGCGCGTCGGCCGCCAGTTCCTCGATCTCGGCCAGGATCGGCGCATCATCGGAACCCTCGACGAGCCACAGATCGCGGACCCGCCGGCGCCCGGCCAGCAGCAGTTCACGGACCGCCTGGCGGCCTTCCACCTGATCGCCGCCGAGTCCCTTCGGTCCGCTGCGGCCGACGTTCTCCTCGGGCATGGACCGAGGCCGCGGCCGCCCGAGCAGCGATGCCGGGCCGACGCCGCGCCGCGGTGCCGGTGGGCGTGACGGGATGTCGCGATCGCCGCGCTCTTCCCATTGGGAGGGTCGCTCGCGAAAGCCTGCGCCCGACGTGGCGGACGGGCCGGACGGGCCTGAAGCACGCTGTGGACGGGCATCGCTGAACCCGGGCCGACCGCTGCTCGAACCCGAACCGCTCCCGGTTCCCCGCGACCCCGGCCGACCTGGCGCTCCTCCGAACCCACCGCGCCCACGGGGCGCATCGCCCGGACGACCGGCGTTCCGCTCAGTTCCCGCTCCGAAGCCACGGGCCGGACCCGGCACTCCCCCCCGCCCCGCTCCGGCCGGGCGCGGACGCCCAGTGCCGCCCGCCGGGGCTGGTCGACCGCGACCTGTGGGTCCGCCTGCACCCCGACCGGTGCCCGCAAAGCCTCCCGCGCCCCCACGACCAGAACCGGCGGCCCCGCGCCCCGCCGACCCATTTCCGCCCTTGCCCGGCTGACTTGCTCGCACCATCACTCGATCCTCTCGTTCACATCTGCAAACACACGTGGCACCACGTCTGACGACTCAGCCTCGGACGCGCTTTCCTGCACGCGCCACAGCAGCGCTACCGCAAAGCAGGCAATGCCCTCCCGCCGCCCAATCGCGCCGAGCTGCTCCGCCCGCTTCGCCTTCACGCTGACCGGCGCGCCCACGACCGCAGTCAGCGCAGTGATCATCCGCTCGCGGACAGGTGCCAGCTTCGGGGCCTCCAGAACGACGGTGGTGTCGACGTTCACGACTGCCCATCCATCGGCTGCAAGCAACGCGACCGTGGCCGCCAGGAGTCGCATGCTGTCGGCACCCTTCCACGTCTCGTCGGTGTCGGGGAAGTGTTGCCCGATGTCGCCGAGTCCGGCTGCGCCGAGCAGCGCGTCCGTGACGGCATGGGCCACCGCGTCGGCGTCACTATGGCCGGCGAGTCCGGGGGAGCCGTCGAGGCGGACCCCGGCCAGCACCAGTGGCCGGGCCGGATCATCGCTGAACGGATGCACGTCGAAGCCCTGGCCGATGCGCAGACCCGGGATCGCGCTCATCGGGAACCCGTCTGTAGCGCGTCGACGGCGAAGCTGTTCAGCAGCAGCAGATCGTCGATCGTCGTCAGCTTCCGATTGCGCACATCACCGGGAACGACAACGACCCGTCCGCCTGCCCGCTCGATGAGTGCAGCATCGTCGGTCGCGTCGTCACCATTGGCATGTGCGGCCCGCAGGACGGAGGCCCGGAACGCCTGCGGTGTCTGTACGGCGACCAGCTCAGAACGATCCAGGGTCTCGACGACGTCGGACCCCCGCACCCGCTTCACCGTATCGACCACAGCAACAGCGGTCACGGCCCCGTCGGCTCCGGCCCGGACGGCCGCGATGACGGCCGCGAACAACGACGGACCGGCGAGGGGACGGGCCGCGTCGTGGACGACAACAATCGCTGCATCGTCGGGGACCAGGGCGAGCCCGGCGCGCACCGACGCGGCCCGTGTCGCACCGCCAGCAGTGGTCCGAACGTACGAGAGAGCGGGCAGTGGCGGAACAGGCGAACCGGTGACGACCACCACGCCATCGGCATGCACCGCTGCGGCCTCGACAGAACGGTCCAGTGCCGTTCGTCCGGTGATCAGCGAGGAGAGCTTCGGACCCCCGAAGCGCGACCCCGAACCGGCAGCCACGACGATGACCCAGACCGGACCAACCGTCGCTCCACCTGCCCCCCGGGGGTTCCAGCGATGATCGGTCATAGCGCTTCCCGGGCCGGGACGCAGCGCCTCAGACGAGGGCTTCGTTCAGCTTCTTCTCGGCTTCTTCTTCGTCGACGCCGATCGCGAACGTCAGCTCACTGACCAGGATCTGACGGGCCTTGACCAGCATCCGCTTCTCGCCAGCCGAAAGACCCTTGTCCTTGTCGCGGATGGAGAGGTTCCGCACGACTTCGGCGACCTGGTAGATGTCGCCCGACTTCAGCTTCTCGACGTGGTTCTTGAAGCGGCGCGACCAGTTCGTCGGCATGCGCGCTTCCTTCTTGCGGAGCACCGCGAAGACCTCTTCGACTTCCTCGTCGTTGATGACCTCGCGTAGGCCCACCTTCTCGGCGTTCTCCGAAGGGACGGACAGGGTGAGATCGCCGTACGCGATGCGAAGGACCAGGTACTCCTTCTCTTCGCCGTTGATGATGCGCGGCTCCCGCTTCTCTATGACGGCTGCGCCGTGGTGGGGGTAGACGACTTTGTCACCGACATCGAACGGCATGGTGCTCCTCGAGCAGGTAGAAACAGCGAAGGGAGAGTCTACCAATGGTCGGGCTGTTTCCTGTCCCAAACGGCGCCGAGCACGCGTCGAGCGACATTCGTCACAAGCCGTCTCTCGGCGATACGCTGACCGAAATGGTCACCAGTGCGTTCCTGCGCAGCATCGAATTCTTCGACGGCTTCGACGACGAGGCGCTCGTCACGCTCGCAGAGCGCTGCACCACAGCCACGTTCCACCGCGGCGACGCGCTCTTCGCCGAAGGCGATCCCGCCTCTGAGTTGTTCGTCGTGATGAGCGGACGCATCGCCATCGCCAACCGATCTGCGGACGGTCGCGAGTCCGTCCTCGCCCTCATGGGACCATCCGACCTGTTCGGCGAGATGGCCCTCTTCGATGACCAGGGCCGCGTCGCCGCGGGCCGCGCCCTCGAGACCAGCGAGGTGGCCGTCGTGCCCTACATACTGCTGCGCTCGTCGTTCGAGTCCGATGCGAAAGCCCTCTGGAGCGTCGTGCGGCTTCTGTCGCGACGTCTGAAAGAGGCCAACGAAGCGCTCGCCGACTCCGTGTTCCTCGATGTCACCGGACGCACCGCCAAGCGGCTGCTGGACATGGCCGGTGACGGTGAGGAGTTCCAGCTCCCGATCACGCAGGAGGAGCTCGCCGGCATGATCGGCGCCTCGCGTGAGCGCGTGAACAAGGCCATCGCTGCATTCATCCGCCTCGGCTGGCTCGAGCAGCGCGACCGTACGTATCGGATCGTCGATCGCCGTCGGATGACCCTGCGGGCGTCGTAGCGAGTCAGACGCGCGCCGCTCCACGAATCGAAGATGCTGGAGCGCTCAGCGCCGCCGGGCCTCCGTGACCACCGTCTCCACCACCCGAGTGATTCCCTCGCGGATTGCCCGCGCCCGTACATCGCCCACGCCTTCCACCCGTGTGAGGTTCTGCACGGTGGCATCGAGGAGAGCGGGCAGGCCGCCGAAGTGGTCGACCACGTGCTCGGTCACGCCGTCTCCAAGCCGGGGGACCCGCGCCAACAGGCGGTAACCCTTCGGCTTCAGGTGGAGTTGGAGCGGCGAGAGGCCATGCGTCGGCATCGACCCGTCGATCAGTCCGACCGTGCGCGCCACAGTCTGCAGGTCGAGCAGGTCGCGTGAGGACAGCCGGGCGAACGCCGTAGCACCGGCATCCTTGTTGACGGCCAACCCCGGCAGATAGTCACGCAACAGCAGCATTCGCTCGCGGTCGAGCCCGGCCAGCAGCTCGTCGAGCTGGAGCTGGATGAGGCGACCCTCACTACCCAGCTCGACGACGAAGTCGCTCACCTCTTGCCCGAGCCGGCTGACCATCTCCGCCCGTTGCAATGCCATGGCCACGTCACGCACCGTCGCACCGTTGTCGACCTCGTGGACGAAGAGCTCGCCGAGGACCGTGTCGAAGCGACTGCGGTAGCGCTCGAGGGTGGCCAGCGCCTGCGTAGCCCGGGCAACGGCCTGACCGAGCGACTCGAGCTGGCGCTTCTCCTCACCTCGGTAGACCGAGATGATCGACATCTCCTCGGAGATCGAGATGACCGGCACGTCGACGGACCTCGCGACGCGTTCTGCGGTCCGATGGCGAGTTCCGGTTTCGCTCGTCGGCACGCCCGCGTCGGGGAGCAGGTGGACGTTGGCCCGGGCGATGCGGCTGGTGTCCGAGGCGAGGATGATGGCGCCGTCCATCTTCGCCAGCTCGCCGAGGCGCTGGGGTGAGTACTCAGCATCGAGCAGGAACCCGCCGCTGCAGATGGCGAGCACGTCCGGACCGTCGCCGACGATGACCAGCGCCCCCATGTTGGCAAGCAGGATGCGGTCGAGCCCCTCGCGCAGCGGATGCCCCGGCGCGACGAGCGCGAGGGCGCGGTGCAGGTTGGACTTGTGACGGGCGGCCATTCGATGGATGTTACCGGTGGTGACTTAGTAGGCGCGCATATGGTTGACCAACGCGCCGGCTTTGGGATTCGGACTCAGTCATTCGTCCCACTCGCTGGCATCGCGGGCGATGTCGTAGCCGCCGCCGTAGCCATCGCTGGTTCCGAGATGTTCGCCCGGCCGCCGCGCTTTCTCGGGCCCGCGGTCTTGCCGCTGCCCTTTGCTGTCGCCCTTCCGGGTACGCAAGTCGAAGCGCTCGATGGCTTCGCCCACCGTCCCCACCCTGATCAGCTCGATCGGCGAATCGACCGAGGGCGCCGACATCGGCACGACGGCCGAGGAGAAGCCGAGGCGGGCCGCTTCAGCCAGGCGGCGCTCGAGGTGCACGACCGTCCGAATCTCGCCGGCGAGTCCGACCTCGCCGATCGCAACGAGATCGTGGGGAAGCGGTTGCTCGCCCCATGCCGACGCGAGAGCGAGCGCGAGTGCGAGATCGCCCGCCGGCTCGGTGACACGAACGCCGCCCACCGCTGAAGCGAAGACGTCGCAGAACGCCATCTTCAGCAGGGCCCGCTGTTCGAGCACCGCCAGCAGGAGGGCGACGCGGTTGGTGTCGACGCCCTGGACGTTGCGCCTGGGCATGGCGAGGGCGGAGTTCGTGACCAACGCCTGGAGCTCGACCATCAACGGACGCTGACCCTCCATCGCGCAGGCCACGATCGAGCCAGAAGCGCCGTGCGACCGGTCGCCGAGGAACAGCGCTCCGGGGTCGGCCACGCCCCGCAGACCCTCCTCATGCATCTCGAACAGGCCGAGCTCACCGGTGGCCCCGAAACGGTGCTTGGATGCCCGCAGGAGCCGAAGGGCATGGTGCCGGTCACCCTCGAACGAGAGGACCGTATCGACCACATGCTCGAGGGCGCGGGGGCCGGCCAACGTCCCTTCCTTCGTGACGTGACCGATGAGCAGAACCGTGATCCCGCGGTCCTTGGCCAATCGCACAAGGGCGTTGGCGCACTCACGGACCTGGCCGACGCTGCCGGGCGCCGATGCCAGAGCTGGGTCGGCGATCGTCTGGATGGAGTCGATGACAAGCACCGCCGGTCCGACCACGTCGACCTGGCCGAGGGCAGCGGGAAGGCTCGTCTCCGCAGCCAGCCACAGCTCGGGGGCGATCGCACCGAGCCGGTTGGCCCGGAGCCGCACCTGCTGTGGCGACTCCTCGCCCGTGACCAACAGGCATCGGGAACCAGCCCGCGCCATAGAGGCGAGCAGCTGCAGCAGGAGGGTGGACTTGCCGATCCCGGGTTCGCCGCCGAGCAACGTGACCGAGCCCCGTACGAAACCGCCACCCAGCACCCTGTCGAGCTCGCCGATGCCGGACGGCACCATCGCCCAATCGGCGTCGTCGACCGAACCGATCGGTACTGCAGGCTCGGAAGGCGCCAGCGCGCGTGGAGCGGTGGACGGCCCATCGAGCTCTTCGACGAGCGTGTTCCATTCGCCGCACGACCCGCATCGGCCCGCCCATTTGGGCTGGCCGGCACCACAGGTTCCGCACCGGAAGACCGTCTTCAGCTTGCTCAACCGAAGCAGCCGGATCGGCAGAGAG